>JAFADM010000591.1 GCA_023424865.1 Bacillota bacterium
GACACCCTGATGAAAGGAAAAAGAGATGCGGTCGCAGGCAATTTTTTGTCCGAAGTGCTTTGTCACTCGGTCAAGAGTAAGTTCCATGTCAATTCCTCCCCTTGTTTGAGTAATTTGCGTATCTGAACTCCCATAAATATCCCGCTTAAAGCCAGGAGCACCAGCCAGCCGTTCAGGTGTGCATAGGAGTACAGAAGGGGTGCTCCGTTGCTTAAAAGAATATTGGCCACGCTCACAAGGCAGGCAGCTGCTGCGCAGCCATAAACGCCTTCCTGTCCCCGCAGATGGATTAAAAGCCACAGGCAAAACCCGCAGACTATAAAGTAGGGAACAATAAGATAGGTAATAGCCTGCAGCAGCTTAAAGTCGGCTATACGACTTGAAAAATACATAAGCAGCATCAGGACTGCAAAATTCCCTCCTCCCAGGAGGGTTAACCGTGCTGCAAGGATCTGCTGAAGGCTAAATCGGCAGCTCATTTCCAGCTCCGCCATACGGTATGCTGCGGAACGATAAATTTCCGTAACGGTCAGCATGGCCAGAAAGGGAAGCATGGCAGAAATGCTCCCGATTTTCCATGCCTCCGGATCCCAATTCCCAAAAGTCTGTGCCTGAAAAACAATCCCGCAGCTCACGATAACAATAAGAAAGGAAAGCAGCCATACCCGTTTACGGATATAGAAAAGCTGGCTTGCAAAAAAGCTTCCGTAAGTGGTTTTAGGGTAGCCAAGGGTTTTGAAAAACTTTTCTTTACCGGTTGGCGGCGGTGCTTCAAAGGATGCCTGCAAAGCCGCCTTAAACCTCTTATTCATATCAAATCCTCCTTAAGTAACGCTCTTAGGGATGACAGTGCAGAGCTTGTTCTCCGGTAGACCGCAAAACGGGATATTCCCATAATAGAGGCGATTTCACCCACCGAGAGGTCATTTGCATAGCGGAAAAGAAGCATTTCCTGTTCCTGCACGGGTAAGGTTCTAAGCGCTTGTTGAAGGGCGATGCCAAGCTCCAGCCGTTCAAAGGGATCCCTATCCGGCATGTCCTCCCTTAATGCCTCGGGCTGGATTCTGCGAAAAGCGTCCATGCAGAGGTTCCGCGCGATGGTATAGAGGTAAGCAAGACGCTTTCCGTGCTCGATGTACGAATTTTGCGCAAAGTATTTGAGAAAGGTTTCCTGGGTCAGATCCTCCGCCAAAGGGGCATTCGCAACCTTGTAATAGCAGTAGCGATAGACTTTGTCATAGTGTTCCTTAAGATCCACCGACACCTTAAAACCTCCTCTCAAAGTGTTTAACGGATTGCCGCGCCTTAATGTGCGGTAAAAAGTAAAAAATAGCCCTTATCCGGGGCTTGAAAAATGCAATGAATAAAGTAATAATCCGAGCCCATCCCTAAGGGGAGGAGTCGGATTATTGCGCTTTGGCAAGTCAGGTGATTAGAGATGACGCAGATCGCTTGGTGTGTATACATGAACGAGTTCATCGCTTTCATGTAAATCATTATTTAATGTGCTAATTTAGAAGTACTGGAAATATTCCGTATACTCACTTCCATCATTTTTAATTTTGCAATAGCCTTCGCCGGCGTTAAAGAAAATATAATCTCCTATAACATTAATCGTTTTTGTATAAGCCGTAGATATTTTCTTAACCTCTATTCCTTCTTTATCCATTCTATAGATACCGGTTTTATCAGAATAGCAGATATATTCTTTACTAACGTTAAAGCAAGCTGCATTGGATTTAGAAATGATTTTCTGCTGGCTGTCCTTTACCGTAAACAAACATATATTACCCTTATCGTTTAAATAATAAATTTTATCTGACAGGATAACAGGCTTATTACAGCTTGCTTTCAATAACAGTGTTGGTTGGCTGCCATCCGTATTCATTGTATAGAGATACTTTTCAGAGCCCTTTAGCTGATAATAGGCCCGCTCGCCATCCACATAGAGCATTGAACAGGGTTTATTCAGCAGTACCTTTATATTCCTTCCGTCAAGATCCATAGAGATAGGGTAATCGTCCTTATTCAAGCAATAAATTTTATCCTTGGCTACTGAAATATAACTCCCCTTTTCGGCTAAAGTTACTCTGTCGCTTCCATCCTGGTTCATTCTGGCCAGGCCGTTAACCTCGTCACCCGGATAATAACCGTCTTCCACAACATCAGCCGTATCATTGTTATGGCCATAGCCCATGAAATAAAGCTTGCCCTTATAAACGTTTAAATAGGATATTTGCTCATTTATCCAGCCTCCGGAGCTTTGTCCAAGGATTTTACTCATTTGTTCTGTCATTTGCCCGCTCAAATTTTGAGTCATAAAGCTTTCGTTATCAAACTTCACCAGCTCGGGGTGACCAAGGTCGCCAAAGCTGATGTTTTCATGATAAATATTCTTGCCGTCAAAGCCCACTGCACCGCCGTTTACGATATTGCCGGAATAAATACCCTCAATTGCGTCTGAAGAAACCAGTTTGAAAGGATAATCGATTTTTTTCCAATCGTCTTCACTCAGGTTGGTTTCCTTTAAATTCGGTAGATTTCTTAAAAAACTAAGACTCATTGTAAAACCGTTAGATAGATATAAAGTATGCAGATTTTCTAGATTCCGCAGGGCAGAGAATTCATATATAGAGTTATACTGAACGTCCAGATAGCTTAAATTTGAAAGCTCAGACAAGGGTGTCAGGTCCTCGACTCTGTTACCTTGAATATCCAGATAAGTTAAACCGGAAAGCTTTGATAAAGGAGTTAAATCCATAATATTCTGATTCACTAGTGACAGCTTTTCTAAAGAGTCCATTCCTTCCAGCATTTTTATGTCGCTTATTCCTGTAAAAGCCCTGTCCGGTGGATTATCCTGACTGATAACAAGTGTGTTTATTTTTTTATGTCCGCTGATAAAAGACAAATCCTTTACATCATTTCCGCTAAGGACCAGACTTTCAAGCTGAGTCATACCCTTTAACGGCGAAAAATCACTAACTGCTTGATTGGATATAGTTAAGGCTTTCAAATTTTTAAAATGCTTTAAATCCTCTAAAGATGCGATATGTGTGCTGTTTTCACCAGTATCTCCGATATAAAGCTCGGTGATTTGCTCTAACTCATAGACATAAATATCACCGGCCGATTTGCCAAGCTTGTTCCGTACCAGTTTTTCAAGAGCCGCATTCTGCCATATTACCACGGTTGTGTCCAGCACAGGGCTCGAGGAGGTGGGAGATGCAGTGTGACCCGGTTCCTTCCCGGAGTTATTATTACTTTTGCTACATCCGGAATACATTGTTAATAACAGGCTAGTCAGCAGAAATGCAATAAGCTTTTTCATACATTTTCTCCATTAGCTTACAAATTATAAAAACATAATAAATCGTCCATAGTAAATCTATTTTACCAAGATGCAATACATATATGCTCATATAATATTGCGTAAGAAGCTTCTAACCACATTTACCGTATAATAAAAGAGCAGACTCATTAGAATCTGCTCCATGGTACGCCCGACACGAATTGAACGTGCGACACCAAGTTTAGGAAACTTGTGCTCTATCCGACTGAGCTACGGGCGCGTATTATGCACGAATCATTTTACTACAGGTCCATAAGAATGTCAATTGACGTTTGTCTCATTTTCCCGGCGTTTTCCCGGCGGCTCAATTCCATTTTCTACTCCTATTCGGAGGAGCCGAGCATTTCCGTACCGGCAATGGCGACCATTCCATAAAGCCCCGCATGATTTCCCAATTGGGCTTTTTTAACCTGAACCTTTTGATAGCTTTTCATGATTCTTTCGGGAAGAAGCCTGCAAAGCTCCTGAAGGATGTAATCCTCATTCATGATGCCGCCGCCCAGGACAATGCAGGAGGGATTAAAAATATGAACCAAGCCTGCCAGTCCGTGAAGTACTTCACCAATCCACTCGTCTACGGCCTGCCGTGCAGTCTCGTTTCCTGAAGCAAGGCTTTCAAACAGAATCCGGCCATTGCAAAAGGCTGGATCGGACGCCTGAGCGCTTCGGATGAGGGCAGTTGTGGAGGCATACTGCTCGTAGCATCCCTTTTGACCGCAGGCGCACAAAAGACCCCCGCCATGGGTTGTAATATGTCCGAATTCTCCGGCCACAAGGCTGCTGCCCCGGTAGATTTTCCTCTGGATGACAATGGCGCCCCCAACCCCGGTTCCGTAGGTTAAGCAAAGAAAATCCATTTCATCTCTGGCAGCTCCGAAAACACCTTCTCCCATGGCGGCCGCGTTGACGTCATTTTCTATAAATACAGGAACACCGAACCTGTTGTTAAGTAATTTTTTTAAAGGTGTGCCCGTGTATCCGGGTATATTTTCATTGGCAAACAAAATGCTTCCAACCGTATTATCCACTTGTCCCGCTGTGCTGACGCCAATGGCATCGTAGCCGCTGTGCTGCTCTATAAGAGCATACAGCCTATTCAGAAGGAACGGCGCTCCGCTTTTCGCGTCGGAAGGAATTTCACTAAAGTGGTCTGCCCGGCCGTTTTCGAATAAAGCTGATTTAATGGATGTTCCTCCGATATCGATGGCTAATAGTTTCATTTGCCGGCTTCTCCATTTCTATCTGCAAAAGAGCAGATATGCTATAGAAAAAATTTTTTTCATTATATATCACTTAAAGAAGAAATTCAATTAATATAAAAAAATATCTTTCAGTTTATTGACTGCTATCCTTCATGAAGGTATGATTAATCCGAATGACGGCTTACAACAAACTGCGTTTTTCATGATAAGAACCCTAATTTCAGGAGAAGAATCCGGGTTGTTTTTTTGTATTATCATGGCAAAGCGGGTATTGAAAAAGAGTTATATAAGCAGGTTTTAGTATGTGATAAAAATGAGCTGTATAAGCGTGTATTAAGCTGAGGAAAGGGGGAAGGCTGTATGGCCGGATGCAGTTTTGCCTGTACGGATGTGACCGGAATTTATGAACAAAAGTATCCCGTTGGCAAGGGCTTGCAAGGGCGCTTTATGTATGTGGAAGACGGAAAATTGAAGTGGCTCCTGGCTTCCTTTGATTTTGCAGGAACCTTTCGTCAGAGCTGCACGGCCTG
The DNA here is from genome assembly GCA_023424865.1 of Bacillota bacterium. The sequence goes on from JAFADM010000591.1 coordinate 5,085, forward strand.
GCGTCAGAAAATAGCCCTGGCTACGGGAATCCCTTATTCCAACATTTGGTTTCACGAGCTTCAAATTCACGCTGCCCCTGTGTCCTTTGAACCCGAAAGTGAGCCCTGCAACAGGCTTGCTGAGATATGCATTCCTGTTATCCTTCAGATGATGGAAGACGCCCTGGAGGCGGAGGTAAGCTACGTTCTTCCGGATATGGGAGAGAAGTTCAGCATGAACAGGGAGCAATATATACCGGGTCTGGGTGGGGTTACGGTTTGGGCGGGTCTGCAAATGGACCCGGAGGGCCGTCCCTTTACACAAAATACGGATAGCATGCTGCTGGACGGTTACAAACCGGAGCTTCCGGCGCTTAAGGAGCCGGTTTGGTTTGACCGGCCGGTGGATCCCCAGGGAGCGCTGATGGTTTTTCGTTCAAACACAGGGCGCATTCTGGGAACACTCTCCCGATTTGCCGCCCATCCCGATGTGGCTGTTTTGTTTGAGTCCATGGGGGTTACGGATCAATACAGGTACCATTTTGACTGGCCTGGCTATTTGCGGGAATACATCGATTCCCGCATTGGCGGTGTCGGGGTATACATTAACGGCCCCTGTGCCAATCTTTCTGTTAAGAAGGGCTTTCAAGGCATGGAAACCTACGAGGCCTGTGACCGGGAAGCCCGGCGCATCGGCAGGGAGATTGGAGAAAGGCTTGTGGGGGAATGGCTGAAATGGGCGCCCCCCTGGAGCAAGGTGTGTTTAAAAGGAATACTATCGGAAACGGCGGCTTTAGCCATTCGGAGCAGTATTCCAAAAAGCAGAGCCGATACGGCGGACTCAACCGGCTTGTCAAGGGCAGCACAGGCTCTCAAGGAGGCAATTGAAAGTAATGCTTCCCCTGCCCGGATTAAAAATTTGATTGATGAAAAGTATCATCAGAGTATCCTTCCAACCCTGGTTAAGGAATGGGCCGGCTTTACCGATGAGGAGCTGAAAAACCGCCGCGCCCCGGCGGAAATCGTTGCAGCAGCACTGAACGGACTGCTTTTTGTGGGTCTGCCCGGGGAGTGCCTTACCGAAACAGGTGCCTGGATTAAGGCGCAAACGGCCGGAAATCAGGTGCTTGTTATGGATCAGGTTAACGGTTATATGGGCTATATGGCAACGCCGGAAGCCATGGATGAGGGAGGCTACACCTTCTGGGGAAGCTGGATGGAGCGGACGGAGGAGCGTGTTCTGCGGAAAACGGCAATTAATTTAGTCAGACAGCTTTGGCAGCAGGAAGAATATTCTACATCAGGCTAGAAATATTTGTGATATTTTGGTATAATATTAATTTGATTATAAATTTCGGATCGTTCTGGATGCAATTCTTCAGAGCAAGCTCACAATTTGTATTTACTAAAGGAGGGGAGAGTATGGCGAATAAGGATATACTGACCGTCATTCGTGAAACGTATCCTCAGTTTACCAAATCGGAGAAAAGGGTTGCGGACTTTGTTTTTCAGTC
>JAFADM010000595.1 GCA_023424865.1 Bacillota bacterium
CAATACAGTAAGCTTTTGGCAGGCTATGATGAGATTTTTACCATCATAAACCGGGCCAACCTGCTTACAAAGCAGCTCAATGACGTTTATTACAGCGCCAAGGCCTATGAGCTGTCTCCCAATGACAATAACAAGGAGCTTTATCAGAACAGCAAGGTCACTTTAAACGATAATATAGAAGCCATAAACAGCCAGATTTCCGTAAACAGCTCGGCCCGGATAAGCATCATTCAGACGGTTAACGATGTACTTCAAAAGCTGGATGCTTATGTGGAAGCGGCGGGCAGCAAATCCTCCGAAGCCAGTACCATGGCCCAGGAGGCCTTAAAGGGCATTCAAACCTTTAAAGAAAAAGCCACTAATTTTATCGGAACAGAAATTGATAACACGGTTTCCATGCGTGTGCAAATTGGAAAAACCAGAAGCACCATTACTACCATGACCTGGACGATTCTTATTGTTTGCCTGGCTCTCGGTAGTCTGGTGGGCGCCTATGTGGTGCGGCGCATTATTAAAAGTCTGTCCCTTTTAAAAGGCGTCAGTCAGAGGGTGGCCCAGGGTGATTTGCGCCACAGCGATTTGAAGCTTTCCAATATGGATGAAATTGACGACGTTATTCATTCCTTTGAAACCATGACCGGAAGCCTTGTTAAAATTGTTACCCTCATGCAGAAAAACACGGATTATATCAACAAGGCCGTTGAAAGCGTAGCCAACTCCACCCATGAAACGGTTCAGGCCAATCAGCACCTGGTAGATATTTCCACGAGTAATACGCTGAACTCATCGGAACAGGAAAAGGCGGTAAACGGCATTATTGATTCCATCTTTTCCATTGATGATCGTATAGGGCAAATTAGCAGCGAAACCACCTCCATTTCCGATGCCGTGAGTAATGCCATGGAACGCTCGGCGGAAGGTGAGGGCAACGTGCAAAAGATTATCAGTCAAACCATTACGGTGAAGGACCGAATTGACGGCATAGCTAAAAACGCCGAGGACATGTACCGTCTTTCCGATGAAATCGGTAAAATTGTAGGCATCATTAACAATATATCCGAGCAAACCAATCTGCTGGCTCTTAATGCGGCCATAGAGGCCGCCAGAGCCGGTGAAAACGGCAGGGGCTTTGCGGTGGTGGCCGACGAAGTAAGAAAGCTTGCCGAGCAGTCTAAAAAATCAACCTTCTCAATCCGGGCCATGATCAACGATGTTTATGCTCAAATTGCCAAAGTACTCAGTGACAGCGAGGAAGCCAAGAAGGAAGTTGAGCTGAACGCGGAGCTGGCTGTGGAAGGCGGCGATACCTTTAACCGTATTATGGAGGCTAATAAGGTTGTCAGTGAAAAAATGAAGAGTATTGCGCGAAACATTGCCGATGCGGTTCTGTTTACCCAGAATGTACGAAATGCCGGCGAGCAGGTATCCTCCATAACACGCGATGTGGCGGCTTCGGTAAGCGAGGCTCTCTCGGTGACGGAGGAAATGGCGGCATCTCAGGAAGAGGTCAATAATCAGGCGAGAAATCTGAGGCAAATTGCTGATGAGTTCAGCGAATCCGTCAGTGTCTTTGTATTATAGGCCTGTCATTAACTTTCGCAGCATAAAGGTGCGTTTCACTTGGGGCATTTCGGCAGGAATGCCACGGGATACGCGCCTTTTATTTTGTCATACTATATAAGGAATAAGCAGATTATGTCCGCAGCTCAATGCTCAGATTTACCGAGGGGATAACTTATTTTTTATGGGTGTTCTGAGCTATGGATACTCAAAAATTCGTTTTTGGAGTAGAATCAGGAGTGTATTAAACCTTACCATACCTTTAGGAGGTAGAAAAATGATCTGGTTTGGACCGGCAGGCAATTCGGAAAGCTTTTACGCCCAGGGGTACGATCACTCCTGGCAGATGCCGGAATGGCTTAAGAAAATGGGTCTGAATGCTTACGAATACCAGTGCAACAAAGGTGTCAACCTGAAGGAGGACACTGCACGGAAAATAGGGGAGGCAGCCCAGGAAAACGGTATTCGCCTAAGTATCCATGCACCCTACTATATTAATTTGTCCAGTACCGAGCCTGAAAAACGGAAGAATTCCATACGCTATCTTATGGAATCCCTGCAGGCCGCCAAATGGATGGGAGCATCACGAGTGGTTTTTCACCCGGGCTATGTTTCAGGCATTACCCGTGCAACCGCAGTGGAAATGGCCAAGGACACGCTTCTTAATGCTATAGAGGAAGCCGATGGAAGAGCTTTTGGCGATGTTACCCTATGCCCCGAGGTTTTAGGAAAGTCCAACCAGCTTGGAAATCTGGAAGAGGTCATGTCCCTCTGCGATTTGGATAAAAGGCTCATTCCCTGTGTGGATTTCGGGCATGTTCACGCCCTCACGCGAGGTGGCATGAACACGGAAGAAGACTATCGAAAAATACTCCTAATAGTAGGCGAGGCGTTGGGGCCGGATAGGCTTAAAAAGCTTCATATCCATTTCAGCCGGGTTGAATTTGACAAGCATGGCGAAAAGAAGCACTGGGGCCTTTCCGATACCCAGTATGGACCGGAATTTGAACCCTTGGCCCGTGTTCTTTCGGACATGAACATGGAACCTGTGATTATCTGCGAGTCCAGGCAGAATATGGCCGAGGACGCCCTTACCCTTAAAGGTATTTACCAAGGATTGACGGAATAAGGGATAAAATCAAAGGCAGCAGGATAATAAGAAAATTGAGTATTGAAAGGGAGAAGGTATCCTTTTTGGTGTGTAGCCGAAAAAAGGTCCGGACATTCTTAAATACAAAAATGGCCCCTGGTAGGACGATAAGGGACGGAAGCGGCAAATAGCCCAGTACCGTGCACAGAAGAATATCCAAATAGGCAGCAGCATAGAGCCCTCCGAAGAGAAGCAGGGCCTTTGGTCTTCCAATTTGGACTGGAAGAGTGTAGCGCTTATTGGGTAAATCGTCCTCCACATCGCAAATGTTATTGGCCAGCATGATATTGGCGATGCAGCATATGGCAGGTACCACTGAAAGAGCCATAGGCAAAAGTACGGGCCAGGCCAGGGTTACCGTCAGGCTTGAGGCGGTAAGCTTAAGTATAAGAGGATTTGATTCGTAGGCCGACAGGTAAATGACAAGAAAGGGAAGAATGCCTCCCATAAAAAGGCCTGACAAAAGCTCTCCCAGAGGAGTCCGGGATATGGGCAGAGGACCTGCCGAGTACAAAATGCCGACTCCGAAGGAGAGGGCCCCTAAAACCAATACGGTGTAGTCATTGGATAAAAAGGTGAAAAGGCCGAAAACCACTGCGAAGAGCAAAAGCAAGGTAAGGATGGCCTTGACGGATCTAACGGAAAGCTTATGGCTGACAATGGCGTTATGAGTTTCATAATTATAGCCTTCCTTTTTTATTGCACCCCGATAATCCTGATAATTGTTGAGGGCTGTGGTAAACATATCAAAACACAGCATGGAAATAAAGAAGGTGGCTACCCCTCTTGCATTGAAGTTAGGAAAACGGTACAGGGTATAGACAACGCCAAAAAGAAAAGGAATGACGCTTGCCATTTTTGTTTGTATCTCAACCAGCTTCAAAAAGCTTTTCAAATTCATGGAACTACCTCCTCATGCGTATAATAGTTTTACCCTTTTTTCAAAAGCCTGTCCAGTATTTTTTCATTTGCTTATCCCCACGGGTTTCATTCCTGCATGGGTTAAGCTATAATTTAGAGAGACTGCTGACTGGAAGGAATTGCAGGCTGTTTTATAAAGCATTACTGCAGACGGCCTTCTTTTGAAAGTACGTAAGCTTAAGGAATGGATATAGGCCTAAGGAGCAAAAACTTAAAGAACAGAGACTTAAGTAACAGGAACTTAAGAAATAGAGGCCTAAGGAACAGAAACTTAAAGAGCAGGTACTTAAGGGGCAGAGGCCTAAGGAAGAGAAACTTAAAGAGCAGGTACTTAAAGGGCAGAGGCCTAAGGGGCAAAAACTTTAAAGAACAGAGGCCTAAGGATCTGAAGTTAAGGAGACAATGACATGTATAAGCTAAGGGTACTAAACGGACCGAATTTAAATTTGCTGGGAACCAGGGAGCCTAAGGTATATGGCCATACCACCCTTAAGGCTATTGAGGATAAAATGAGGGCACAGGCTGAAAGCTACGGCTGGGAGATCGATTTTTTTCAGTCCAATCACGAAGGTGCCCTTATTGATGCCATTCATGAAGCCGCAGCCCAGGGATATAAAGCCGTCATTATGAACCCCGGTGCATTTACCCACTACAGCTATGCCTTACGGGATGCCATAAGCGGTACGGGAATAACTGCCATAGAGGTACATATTTCAAATATTCATGCCAGGGAGCCCTTCAGGGAAAAATCCGTTATAGCTCCTGTTTGCATGGGACAAATTTGCGGCTTGGGGTTAGAGGGTTATCTGGCGGCATTATTCGTATTGAAGGCCAAGCTTTAAGTAAATGAAAGAATTTGAATCATAAGGTGTTTTTGAAAGGAATGATAATATGAGTGAAAGACTTGTGAGCCTAAGACAGAAAATGAATGAAAAGGATATTGAAGCCGTCATTTTAATTGGTCGGCCCAATACATTATATCTTTCAGGCTTTACCGGAAGTACCTCCTTCCTCTTTATAACGGACAGTGAGGCTGTGCTGGTGGTGGACTTCCGTTACACTATCCAGGCCAAAAGACAGGTTTACCCTGGAATAAAGGTTTTAGAGCAGCAGGAAGGCTTTTTAAAGGCCATCAATGAGCTTATAGGCAAGGCCGGTGTAAAGAAAGTTGGCTTTGAGGGCAATTGTCTGACCTTTACCGAATACACCTCCATGAAGGAGAAGCTGACCAATGCCAATAGCTTTATCACTATTGGAAGCTTGGTTGATCGTATGCGAATGGTAAAGGATGAAGGCGAAATCCAGTGCATACAGGAAGCGGTTCTTTTAGGAGATAAGGTTTTTGATCATATTATAGGGTATATTAAGCCTGGTGTGACGGAAAACGAAATTGCTGCCGAGATGGAGCATAAAATGAAGACGCTGGGAGCAAAAGGGCCGTCTTTTGAAACCATTGTCGCTGCGGGCATCCGTTCGGCCATGTGCCATGGTACTGCCACAGACAATGTGTTAAAGGCCGGGGATGCCATTGTTCTTGATTTCGGCGTGATTTACAAGAACTACTGCTCCGATATGACCCGTACGGTTTTCCTGGGTGAGCCCTCTCCCGATCTTAAGAAGATTTACACTATTGTTAAGAAGGCTCAGCAGGCCGGGCTGGACGCCATTGTTGCCGGGCTTACAGGCAAGCAGGCCGATGCCATAGCCAGGGATATCATTGATGCAGAGGGTTATGGTAAATGCTTCGGCCACAGTCTGGGCCATGGCGTGGGGCTGGAAATTCATGAAAACCCCAGGCTTTCACAGGCTTCTGAGGATACGCTGGATAACGGTATGGTGTTTTCCGTAGAGCCAGGAATTTATGTGGAGGGCATAGGCGGCGTACGCATTGAGGATATGGTGTTTCTTTCCGAAGGCAAGGTCCGAAACTTTACAACCAGCACCAAAGAATTATTGATTTTGTAATTAAAAAGCATGGTCCTTTGTGTTGAAACTGGTAAAAATTAATACCCTTAAAAGACTGCGTACCCTTGCAATAGTTGTCTTTTTAGCTTAAGATATAGTGGTAAGATTTTGCGCTTTCCCAATGAATACAGTGGATTCAGTCGGGGGGCCGATATTCGGAAGGAAGGTCAATTATGATAGTTGCCGGCGATTTTAGGAATAACGTCACATTTGAAATGGACGGACAAGTGTTTCAGATCATCGAATTCCAGCATGTTAAGCCTGGAAAAGGTGCCGCATTTGTCAGAACCAAAATTAAGAATGTGATAACGGGATCCACCGTAGAACGTACGTTCAACCCCTCGGATAAGTTCGAAAAAGCTCAGATCAACCGCAGAGATATGGAATACCTCTACAATGACGGCGATCTGGCTCATTTTATGGACACCGAAACTTATGAGCAGGAACCCATTAATATTTCAAAGCTGGGTGATGCTCTGGCTTTTGTAAAAGAAAATACCGTATGTAAAATTCTTTCCTATAAAGACAATGTATTTGGCATTGAGCCTCCCATGTTTGTAGAGCTTGAAATAACCGAAACCGAACCCGGCTTTAAGGGTGATACGGCCACCGGCGCAACCAAGCCTGCCACAGTGGAAACCGGAGCAACGGTTAAGGTGCCCCTGTTCGTTAACGTCGGTGATAGAATCCGCGTTGACACCAGAACCGGTGAATACCTAGAAAGAGCTTGATAAGCGCTTTTAGACAGGTTTAAACGCATTTTAACAGAAATGGGTACAGGAGAGCCGTTAGGCTCTCTTTTTATATGGTCTCGAAAGCATTCTATTTAGCCGTGCACAATTCTTGCCATTCGTATTGTGATCTTACTTGCATAAAAAATGAAATTCCTCCAATACTATGAATGCTTAAAAAAAACTTAAGTATGGAAGGAGGCATACATTTTGAAAGCAACTGGCATTGTGCGTCGCATCGATGATTTAGGCAGAG
>JAFADM010000019.1 GCA_023424865.1 Bacillota bacterium
GCCCTGTGCGATACGTCCGGTTTTTACGCAAGGTGCGAGGGTCTGTTCGTAACAGCCGATCTGGAGCTTGACCTTTCGGACTACTCCATGGAGGAGACACGTAAAATTGCGGCTGCCGCGGATTTTACCCAATTCCTTCCTCCAGCGGTCTTCCCCGGATGGGCGCTGGCCGGCTATGAGAGCGAAAAAACCGAAAGCATCTCCGACGGAAGCACCCGGATTACCTTCTTTAAAGGCCGGACCTCGGGGAAGGATTTGGTCCAGTCCCAGATTGAAGTAAAAAAATCAGATGGCCAATGGGCTGTGGTTAAAAGCAGGGATGAAGGCTTCGGATTTTTGCTTATGAGCGCCCAGGACACCGAATTTGCAGGCGACGGAGCCGACCAGACCGTTATTTTCAGGCAGAAGCTTATGATAAATGATTCTCTGGAGAGAATTGTAACGGATAATTTTTTCAAGACAGGCATACCCATGTGGCTTCTGCCGTCTGACTTTACGGTTGAAAACAATAAGGCAACGCTGTATTTTGGCGCCAACGACACACTGGACTTAACGGTTACGGTTGAATACGATACCTTGTCGCCTGACCCGAAGGTTACGCTGGATGCCTTGTTTAAAAAGCCGGGAGCGTATTCTTTCCTGCTTTCAAACGGAGCGGGGACGGATGAGACCGGGTTTGACGCCGTGACAGCACCGCTTCTTTACGTTAAGAAGAATGTTCCTGCCCAGGCGACAATCGTACCCGAGTGCTATTTGTTTACGCCGATGGCGACGCTTCATTTTGAGGAAGGTAACGCAAACGGTATTTCGGGCTCGGAGCTGACCTCCGGCCTCGTTATGGATCCCGGGTCGGTAGGCAATGACTATACTTATCCCGATACCTCTTCTTTTGGCCTCATTCTGAGGGACTATAACGGGAGGGTGAATCCACAGTTCTGCGCGCCGCTTTTTGGCAACGCCGGAAGCCAATTTGATGAAAACGAGGCGTACACGGTTTCATACAGGCTTATTCACAGGACGGAAGCCTGGGCAGATACCCTCAAAAGCGTTGCAACGGATTTGTATAATTTCTCGGATATACGAACCAATTACTATTCCTCCTTAAACGAAGCCATTTACAATGCCACCGATCTCATGATGGATGATGCGTACGGAGGCTGGGACGCGGGGGATATGGCTCCTTATAATATGGAGAAAAGGGATTTGGTCACCCAGGCCAATATGATGGCGATTCTTCAGAGGGCCTTATTGTCCGATAATGAAGAAATTTTCGAAAAGCGTGCCATTCCTACCCTTGCCTACACATTAAGCCGCCTGAGCTACCACTTTAAGAAAAATGACACTAAGGGAGGAGCTACGGGCTATACCACCGTGGATCCCGCGCCCATAGGAGGCCCCGTAACCCAATACGGCACCTCCGTATACGGCGGGCTGTATGAAATGACCCAGGGAAGGATGCCGTTTTTACTTTACACCGGGCTAAATACCGCCACCGAATCCAATAATTTCCGGGGAGTGACGGACAGCATTGCCATGCTCAAATACACCGGAGATGAAAGCTACAAAGAAAGCATTATTAAACAGGCGGACATTTACCTCATTAATCATCCCGCCGCCGAGAAAAACCAGGGCTCCCGGTTTGAGAGCGGTTTTATCTATGGGGACTATATCCCCATGGTCAACACCTTTGTTGCGGCGTATGAGGCTACCGGGGACAGCAAATATCTGGACGCGGCCGTTAATTCGGCGGATTACCTGGCAACGGGGATCTGGACAACCGGCTATCATGAGGATTATGTCAATGAGGCTTATACCGTCACCGAGGCGGTAGGGGAAAGACCCCTTGTAGCCGACCGGTTTACCTTCTGGTGGCATGGCGATGAACAGTGGAGGCTCGGTAATGTGGACGGGGAGGCAAAATCGCCCCAGGAGCTGGGTCAAAGCCTTGTGGAGGAGACCGTTCCCGGGTGGCTGACCGCAAAAGCAGGCCTTGGTACGGAGCATCCGAGAACGCCGGGGCACGGCAATATCATTACAATGAATAACTGGGCCGGTACCCTTATGAAGCTGTCCTATTACTCAGGGGATGATTTTTATGAAACCATGGCCAGAAATGCGATGATAGGCAGGTTCAGCAATTATCCCGGCTATTACCAGGACAGGCGGATTGTGCATCAGATGCAGGCGGACTACCCCTATGAGGGCCCGGATTACACCTCCATTTACTGGCATCACATCCCGGTTTTCATTGCCCAATTGGAAGATTTTCTCATTAACAGCGCCTATGTCAAATCCAATGGCAATATTCAATTCCCCTCTCTCTATCAATCGGGATACGCGTACTTTATATCAAATCAGTTTGGCCACGAACCCGGCAGCTTCTACAGCGAGGAAGGTATGTGGCTGTGGCTGGACAGGGGCATTGTCGAAATCGACAGCCAGCAGATAGACTATGTGGCTGCACGCAAGGCCGGCGTATTCGGAATAAGCCTTATGAATGAGGATAATGAGAGCCGCACCGTGACGGTTCGTCTGGGTGAAAAAATTCCGGATGCCTCCAATATCAATACGGCGGCAAGTGTGTTTGATGAAAATGGAAACGCGGCTTCCATCAATGTGGTAAACGGCGAATTCAGCGTTACCCTTCCGTCAAAGGGCATACGCTCCTTAATCATTCAAATCGACGGTATGGAGGCGCCTTCTTATGCAAGCACCTTTGAGTATTCCAACAATCTGGAAAATACGGTTACATCCCATACCCGGGGCAAGGGGCATGTTGTCCAGATGACCGCGGACGCGTATTATGCCTATACCTATATTTCCGATATGGCGGATACGGCCGAAAAGCTTACCATTTACTATGCCGTGGGCGATAAGGTGTACACAGAGGAAAAAACCGCGTACCCCTTTGAATTTCTGATTAAGGTGGAGGATCCGGAAGAGGCGTTTGTATACAGCCTGACGGTAACAAAAAAGGACGGCTCGGAAGAGGAGCTTGGCGGGGGCGTCCTCAGGCCCTACAGCTTTGAAAATGACACGCTTAATCTGGGAGAGGAAGAGGTTTCTTACGATCCCAGCCTTGCCGGCATGGAGCCGGTTGACCTGAATATTAAGATGATAGGCTCCAATGCAAGCTCTTTGCGTATTGTGGTTGCCCAGTCCGATTTGCCCGAATTCCTGCTGGTGCCCGGTATAACCCTGGGCCTGAAAATTGAAGGCACGGCCACACTGAAGAACGGCGGTTATGTAAAGGTACTTGACAACTATGTGAGAGGCTATGAAATAAGGACGGCGCAAAACGATGTGGTATTCTCAATTCCCATAGCGGGGCACTTAAGCTCCGAATTGCCTTACAATGCCGCCGACTACACCTTTGAGGCGGTCCTGTACGCTCCCCGACTGACCCAGATAAAGCCGGTCAGCCTGAAAATAGACGCCATGCCTGAAAAAACAAGCTGCACAGCGGGTGAAAGCGTTGACTACAACGGCTTAAGGGTAAGTTTGAGGCTCAACAACAATACCAGCCTTGTGCTCCTGCCGGAGGATCTTGCCTTTACGGTTCCTCAGGGGGAAATACTCAACACTGGGGGAGTAATCCCTGTGGGGATTTCTTATACCTATAACGGAAGCACGGTGACCGCCGCTTTCAACCTCCTGGTCCAACCGGGGCAGCCTGTTTCCCAACCTCTGTTTATCCGGCTAAACGGGAGTAAGTCACTCCATTATACCGTGTCGCCGGATTCTCTTTATGAGGATGCGGGTTCAAAACTCATAAGAGGTGATACTCAACAGGAGCTTGCCTATGCCTATATCCATTATTCCATCGGAGGAAATTTCGTCGGAAAAGTGGAAAAGGTAGATTTAAGTAGAGCGGGAACCTACAAAATCGTATACAAATATACGGATGAAAACGGTGTAAAGGCTTACGACGAATCGGATCTCAGACATGCTTATATCATCCGTGTCGTAACCGTTAATGCGCAGGATTAGGCGTTGCTCCAATACCGCATAATGAAAAGGGGTTAAAGGCAAGAGTCGCCTCCGTAGGCTGTCTGTCGACTTACGGAGGTGTACCTCTATTCTTGCTGTTGTCAACGACCTAGGCGGGGAGTAGTATGGAAATGGGCTTCTTTGAGGTCACAGGCTTGTTGGGAGGTGGAGAAAATAAGATATTCGTTAGTCATTGCCGATGATGAGCTCATGATGAGAAATGGGCTCAGCCATATTGATTGGGAGAGCTTCGGCTATAAACTGGATGCGGTTATGTCCGATGGAAGCGAGGTTATCGAGTACCTCAAGAAAAACAGCGCCGATGTTTTGCTCATGGATATTAAAATGGTTCATGTCAGTGGAATCGATGTGGCGAAGTATGTGGCTGAAAATAATATTGATACAAAAATCATCCTTCTTAGCGGCTATAAGGATTTTGAATTTGCCAGAAAAGCCCTGGGGTATCGTGTGGAGAGCTATCTGCTGAAGCCTATTTCCATTCCGCTTATCAGGGAAGAATTTAAAAAACTCTATGATAAGCTTGAGAACAGAAATACTGAAAGGCATGAGTACCGGAGCAGAATCAAGCACTTTGACAAGCTTATCCATTTTTACAGGAAACAGTTTTTCTTTGAAGCAGATTTGGGACTGTTTTCCAAAACAGGAATATTAAGCAGAAGCTATGAGCTTCTGAAGCTGTCCGAAAAGGATTTTGAGCGGCATCTTGTAAAATTCGAGATGACGATTTTAAATGATGATGTCAGCAGAAAGATGTTTGAGGGCTATGGCTCTTCGGAAATGATTGAGCTTATAGAAAGAATGCTGTCCACGTTTAATCCCAATCTTGAATTTTTTCTTCTGCAGAGCAAATCCTACAAGCTGGCCGGCTTGTTCTGGGAGTACGGGAACAGCAATATACCCGATTTGGAGAAGCTTGCCCGGCAGCATTTAAGAAATCAAATCGAGGATATAATAGGGACCATCACAGGCTTCACGATTCAAATTGAAAACATAGAGTATTATAACAATTTGAGCGAGTTCATGAAAAAGCCTGTAAAAGACAGGCCCTCTTCTTCCAATAACGACGAAAGCCATAATAAAATACATGAAATGAAGAAGCTGATAATGACCTATATACAGGAAAGCCAGAAGGAAGAAGCCCTTTCTCTGTTTGATGTTTTGGTCAATACCTGTATGGATATCGGTTTGTCTTTTTGTAAGGAGCATGTCTCCCATCTCTTCTCTGTTGCCATTGACAAATGCAGCCGGCAGGATCCCGCGTTTGCGTCCACGCTTTTGAAGAATGTGTCGGTCCTCCAGCTTAATGCTCTTAACACCTATGCTTCCATAAGCAAATGGGGAGAATATAAAATTGAATACCTTTGCGCTATTCTTGAAGAGCGTAAAGGCCACCTGCATACAAGAAACAACAATATACAAATCGTTAAGGAATTTATCGAGAAAAATTATGAAAAGGATATTACCCTCGCCGATATCGCCGAGCAGGTCTGCCTGAATCCCATCTACTTAAGCCGGTTGTTTAAGGAGTGGACAGGTGAGACCTTTACGGAATATCTGGTAAAAGTCAGGATTAACACGGCGGCTAATATATTGAAAAACACCAATATGTATGTGTATGAGGTTGCCAGAAAGTCGGGATACAGCGATTACAAATACTTTTCGAAAATATTTAAAAGGCTTATGGGGTGCTTGCCGACTGAATACCGGCAAAAGAAGCAGCCCATGATTTTAAATAAATAAGGAGCTGATTCATTGATTTTACGCCTGTTGAAATGGTCTCCTTTATCGGTAAAAAACAAGCAGTTCAGCCGGCTGTTTGTGAAAAACCTGTTTTTAATATTCAGCAGTGTTGTTCTGCCTCTTGCAGTTGGTCTTGCAGTTTTTTACGGCATCAGCCATCAGCTTCTCAATGCCGAAACCGACAAGGCCAACGACAGGGCCCTGCTTGCAACGAAAGCCACTCTGGATACCATCATCCTTGATACGGATACAATGCTCACGGGTTACTCGGTTAAAGCCGACATCAAACAGTTTTTCACCCTGGAGCGCGCGCCAAACTATGACTTTTTTTCGCTGGTCAACGCGATTGTAACCGAAACCAAGTCCAAGAACAGGCTTTATCTGGATTATGGGACCTATTTGTATTCCGCCAGAAACGATTATCTTATCTCATCCCTCGGAGGGGGACAGACCCTCAGCCTGGCAACGAGCGAATCCATTGTTCGCGTTTTTAGGGAATATACCCGTAAAAACCCTGAAGAAAATGTCTTCATAGCCTTTTTATCTGAAAGCAAGGAGGAGGCTGGAGGCGACGGGGATAACAGTGAAAATGACAGCGAGGAAAAGGAGGAGCTGAGCCTTGCCAATTCTCAGATTGCCTTTTTCAGAAAAATGCCCTACTCCTATAATGGCAGGGACAGCTTTATTGCCATTTGCCTGAATAACAGCAAGCTGACCCAGTATCTTTTGGACAGCACCGATGACGGGCAGGGGGAGATATTGATTGTCAGCGGTAACGGGATACTGCTGTACGGCAGCCATGAAATAACGAGGATTAATCACCAGATAAAGACACAACTGACGCAGGATGCCGGTTTCCAGGGCAGTGAGGCTCTTGGAAAGGGATCCCTCAATCTGAGAATCGAAAACGATCACTTCAGAACCTACTGGATGACCTCCCAAAAATACAATCTCAAATTTATCCGGATTATCCCCTATGATGAATACATTGACGGCATGGGGCTCCTGAAAAAGGTGCTCCTATTGGTTATACTGGTCGGCTTTTTTGTTTCTATAGCCATTGCGTATAAAACAAGCCGGAGAATGTTCCGTCCCCTGGAGGATATTCTTAAAATCGTTGAAAACCCCGGCAAGATTGAGGAAATGGATACCAGGAAAAGCGGTATTCATTTTTTACTTATCAATATACTGGAATCCTTTCAAAAGAATATTATCCTTGAGGAAGAAATGCTCAACAGAAAATCACTGCTCAGCAATGCCCGGGCCAAAGCCTTGCAGGAACAAATCAATCCCCATTTTTTAAATAACTCGCTGCAAACCATTCACTGGCTTGCGGTGATGGAAACAAAATCCGAGACAAGCAAAACGGGTAACGCTTTGGTCATTTTATCGGAGCTGGTAAGAGCATGTATGGAAGAGTCGGGGAACCTTGTGACCATTCGTGAGGAGACGGAGTACATAAAAAAGTTTATGGAAATGGAGCGGCTGCGCTTTGGGGAAGGGCTATGCTGCCACTGCACCGTGGAGGAAGCGGTGCTGGACTGCAAAATGCTGCAGCTGACCCTCCAGCC
>JAFADM010000148.1 GCA_023424865.1 Bacillota bacterium
CGGCTGGCGGTAGAGGTGTCGATAACAACCGGATTCCAGGAGAGCTTCCATACCGTATCTCCCTCGTTGGTGTAACCTACCTTCACCGCGCTTAAGAGGATATCTGTTTTAATGGTCACCACTTCGATCTCATCGGTGGGTACCTTGGACACATTGGAGGCAGGCAAAGGAATAACCTTTATGTTGTATTCCCGTCCGGGCTGAGCATACATATAGGTAAACTCAAGCTTACGCTCTGCCTGGTTAATGGTTATCGGCACGTCGGGATTGCTCAAATTGGAGCCTACAATTAAAGGAATGGCCGGAGGGTTGGTAAAGCCCTTGGCGTCGGATATAAGAATCTGATAATTTATGCGGCCTGTGGTATCCCAGACATCGTCCCACTTGATCTTAATTTGATTGGTTCCGGCAATAAGCTCTGCGGAAACATCCAGATCGGTGAGAAATTTAACAGGGTTTGATCGAGAGGAAGTGACCGTATAATTTCCGTCCGCGGTGGAGGAATGGCTGTAAACGGCCCGAATGGTGGATTGATAGATGGTACCGTGCTTCAGCCCCTCCGGAAAATATTCGGTAAGCTTATAGCCTGTCTCGCTGACGGCAACCGGCAGATTAAACGCCCCTTGCCGGATTTGCCCGCTGCCGTAAAGGATCTCGTTCAATTCCAGGCTGTAATAGGCTTCGGTATAGGTTGGGAAAGCGGGAGGCGTCCAGCCAAGCTCCACAAACCAGTTATTGGTATAGGAATCGGAATCATAGCCAATATCCTTTACCTGATAGTTGGTGGGTGCGTTTATGGGAGTGGGCGCGGCCTGAAGCATGACCTGTCCCAAATGGGTCCATAGAAAGACAAGCGCCAGTAAGAGGGCACCTCGCCTGCAATAACCTTTTGCTGTTCTTTTCCCTTTTATCATCAAGGTTTTCACTCTCCTTACCGCCTAATCACTCGCCCAGTTTTTCCAAAACCTTGGATACCATGTCCAGAAGCTTACCGGCAGTGGTTCTTCCCGTGGCGTTGTAACGGTTCTTTTCCATGCTGTCAAAATTGAAGTCCAGACCCACCACGACATAATTGAAAAGGCGGGTTTCAATATCACTGCTATTGGTTATGTAAATGGTTTTGGAGGGCTTCATAAGCTTGGGCTCAATGCCTGCCTTGGCGCCATAAAGCTTTACCGCCATGGAAAGGGAGCTTTGGTTGTCCATATAGCCCGAAAGCTGCTTGGCTCCGACCACATCCCCCAGGCCCAGGGTGGTGGCCTTTTGAGCAGGCGTCTTTCCCGTAAGCTCTTCTTCACGGCTGGTAATAACCGCATAGAGCGTGAGGGCCTGCTGGCCTGTTACCGGGTTGGCCGTATTTAAGGTGCCTGTCCCGAAAACCTTGGTGAGATCGTATTTGCGGCCCAGGGTGGTTATGAGGGATTCTGAGGAGTCTCCCGGAACCACGCTGACATTACCCGTTACAACCACAGTGTATTCACCCGGCTTTTCAACCCGGAACAGGGCCGTCTGCAGCACATAGGCCTTATTGCCCGAAGCCTCGGCCCAGGAAGATCCGTAGTTGACATAGGGTACGCTCTTTCCTGCCTGGTAGGTGTACTCCAGCTTGATACCGATTCGTCCGGGGAAAGAGGTTTGGGATTTGCTTACCGCCGCCGCAGGCTTGTAGCCGCTGCCGCCGTCAATCATATCCCTTAAATAGCGTGACATTTGGGTCTCCACATCGTTTAAGACACTCTTTATAAGGTCCTGCAGCTCGGTGTGGGTTCGATAGCTGTAGCTGTCCAGTTCCTTAAGCACCTTGGTAAGTGCAGCATCCAGAATGCCGTACTGGAAGGGTCCGGTGGCATCCGATTTCTTGAGTATGTTATAAATGACATTTCCGATTTCCGTATACGTGAGGGTAGAGCCCATGACTACGGCAGTAAGCCTGTAAGCCTTGGAAACCTGAGAAACGGAAGTGGGAAGAGCGTTTTTAACCGTACTGCTTCGCTCAATCTTCAATACGATCATGGGCTCCCTGCCGCCTCCGGTAAGCGCCTGGGACTTGACGGCACTTAAGTCAAAGCTTCCCTGATTAAGGGTTACCTCCCCGCCTGAAAGCTTAAAATTCAAACGGCTTCCATAGGTCTCAATAGCCTGCAGGGTCTGCCAGGGAACAATGATTTCATAATAAGAGGCATCGGAGTGCTCTGCCGTTAAATCCAGCGTCAGGGTAGAATCCGGCGCTGCTTTTAAAAGTGCGGAAACCATGTCATCCTTAACAAGAGCCCTCACAGAACTGCCCTGCCCCTTGTTTATGGTCCAGTACAGCTTTTGGGTGAGCTTATCCGCTTCCTGATCGAACATATCGATGGTATCGTCTTCTTTTTTATCATCATCATAATCATCCTGGGAGAAATCCGTACGGGCGGTTGCCGGACCCACATGGAGAGAAGCCTCGCCATTGCTTTCAGCCCAAAGCTTCACATAGTAAAGGGTATTGGTTTTCAGTGAAGCCTCCGTAACCAGCTCTGTTCCGTTTCTTACAGGCTTGCCCGTTATTTTGGCGTAGTACATGTAGGTCTCCAGATTTTGGGTCCCTACCTGCAGCGACGTTTTTTCTCTGTAAAATTGTATACGGCTTCCATCGGACAAATCGTAGCCCATATGGGTAAAGCCGGTGCTGCTGTAGCTGAGCTGTTCATAATCCACATCACTATCGGTTCGGGCCTCCAGCTTGTAGGTATAAGCCGACCGACCCTCCCAGCGCACTTCGATTTCCTTCAGCGTATTTCGTGTCTTTACGCTGACAGGACTTGAGAAGGTGGAGCCGAAGGTTTTGGTGGTGCCGTTGTAATAGGTATTGTCCGTAATATTTTTAATTCTTACGTCATACCACTGATCCGATAAAAGCTTATAAATTCGGAAATAAAAGGTGTTGGTGGCCGGATCCTTAACCACGGATACCTGGGAACGCAGGATGACCGTATATTCGCTTGAGGTTCCTGCTCTGCGTATGGCCACTTCCATATCCTCCGGGTCCGTGCCTGCCACATTGCATACCAGGTTAAAGCCTATCTCCACATCCTTAACCGCTTCCAGGAAGGAGGGAGCCTGAACCATTTTGGTGGTAACAGGGACGGTTACCCAGGTGCTGTTGGTTACAACCCGGTTCCCTGAAGTATCCAGAGAAGTACGTACAGCACGCAGACTGAAGAAGTAAAGGGTATTGGCCTGGAGAAAACCGGAGCGGTTAACCTTCATTACAACAACACCGTTTTCGTTAACGGTAAGATTTAAGGCCGTTTGAACGGCGGTACTCAGCACATTGATGCCTACCGCAGCAGTGGTGGTTGTCCTGTAATCGCTGTAAGCCGCCAAAAAGGCCTGATTTTCAGGATCGTTCAGATAGTCCGACGTAATGGCCTGAGGAGATACAGTGACAGCGGTACAGATCATTTCATAGGTAACATCGCTTTCCGCATGAAGCCAGGTCAGATCCACCCAATTATCTCCTATGAGCATTTCCCCGTCCGTATCAAGTGCAACGCTGAATTCGGAAGGAGCACGGGGTTCTCTCGGATTGTTTTCCATTCCACCCGAATCAATTTTAGGTGTGGTGATGGATTTAACGGCGGAATAACCGGATACGCCAATTTCCACACCGTCAACAATAAGCACGACTCTCGCCTTTACATAGTACACGGTGTTGGGACGGATAGGGTCATAGTTTATGGTCCCGTCCGGAAGGGTAATGCCTGAACCCGTGATGGTGGAGGCAAGCTGAAGCAAATCCGATTCAGTGCTGGGATAATTCACCGTGCGGGCAGCACCCGGATAGAAGGTGGCCGTTTCGGCAGAATCACGGCTGATATAGAATTCATACCGCAAAGAGCGGCCCTCAGTGCTTGTGGTGTAGCGCTGCCAGTCATTTAGGGTAAGTACCCGGTTATAGGTAACATTAATCCCTGACAAGACATAGTCCGAAGTAACCGGATCCACATCCAGCTTGGGATCCAGCTGGAAGGAGGTTAAGGGTGTGGGCAGATCGCTTACAGGATAGGTAGTAAAGCTTACCACCGGTGTTTTATAGGAAAGCAGATTTTCCAGGCTTGTGCTGAGTCCCTCCGCCCATACCTGGGAATTAATAGTCGCATTTTCAGAATACTTTGACGTAAATATTTGCATGTAATAAGTGGTATTTGGAATGAGGAAGGAGGGGTAGTCACCCTTATGGCCGTCTCCGTTCAAATCCTCATTGTTTTCTGCCGTCAGAGGCGTGCTTCCTATATAATCTCTAAAAAGTGAGGTGCCGTCCAAAACGGCAATCAGCCTGTCGGGGTTGTCGGGATCCTGTATAAGATCCTTTTTACCGATAGCCCAGACCCTCTTTTGCTTTACAGGCTGATAAACATCCGCCACATCAGTGGTCATGCCTACCTTCTTTGTGGGGTTGCCGGATATAACAGCTTCGGGCAGGTAATTTGACAAAAGAACGTGGAAGATGTAGTCACTGTCGGCGTACGCCTGATTTTTATAGGTTTCCCAATCCAGAGATCTCCAGGCAAGAGGCTTCTCAAAGGAAAGCTTGAGATCACTTGAGGGAATAATAACCTGCTTGGAGGTTCCCGTTACGGTATTGGCTGCAACCGTTTTTTTGGAGTTATAAAGCGCCTCCGCCTTGACCTCTCTTAATAAAGGTGCGCGTATGGCGTCTTTTAAAGCATTAAGGTTTATAGCCATTGAAAAGCTTTTAGCCTTTTGGGAATTACCGTCGTAGTAAGCTACTCTGAAATAGGGCAGGTTCGTACCATAGGTGGCAATATTAACAATTTCTCTGCCCATCTCACCTGCTGCAATGGAGTCGTTGGGAATTTGCACCCAGCTTTCCTTGCTGGTGGTTTCAAAATCGCTCACACTGGAGGCGTACTGAACCTGATAAAACAAGGTGGGATAATTGCCTTCGGTAATACGGGAAAACCGCACCTCTACCTTGTCCTCGTCAACCTTTGAGATGGTCATATAAAGGGGTGTAAACAGCGAGGTTACAGTGGTGTTTCGGTATACCTTGTCGTAATTTTTAACAGCAAACTTATTGTTGGAGGTGGTTTTAAGATTCAGGCTGGACAAGAGAATTTCCTGATCCGTGGTGCCTGAAGTGCTGAAAAACAGAAGGCTGATGGTGGGGTTCTCATATTCCGTGCCCGCCGTTATGCCCTGGTTTTTAGTGAGGGTGAGGCTCAAATAATCCGTGTCCTGAATAACCGATACAGCCTGGGCACCTGTCCCCACCTTCATTTGTCCGTCGGTGTCGATATACGTATTAAATACCATAAGGGGCTTGGTGGTATTATAGCCTACCTTCATGGAAATTTGAAAGCTCACCTTGCTTATGGTGGACGAGAGTACGGCCTTACCGGCAACGCTGTTAATGGCAACAGCTGCGCCAGAGCCGGCATAGATGGTGGGCACCTTCCAGCGAAGGCGAATGACAGGATTCTCACCGCTGACAATGGTTGTCGGATTCGTTGTATCGGGAAGGAAGTCCGGATTGTTGTCCACAATGCCGTTGGCTTCCTGGGCGGACTCGTCAAAGGAGGTGCCAAGGAAGGTCATGCCCGGCAGAAAGTAGGTGCCGCCGGTATAGGTTAAGGTACCAGCAACGGATTCCACCCGAATATCGTAGATATGATCCGGCGCAAGCTCGATGGATGGAAGTGTAACCACTCCTCCGGTTTGCACAAAGCCGGATGTAAAGTTTGTGGTTTGCAAAACGCCCGCGCTGTCGTGCCAGGTCACCTTCACTGAGTCCGGCGTGGAAGTTTGTGAATAGCTTATAACATACCTTCCATCGGTATTCTTCGTAATGTTAAGAGTAAGGGTATCTGCCGCATAGGCTGGCTCCGGCAGTGACAATCCGGTTATTAAAAATACAAGTGCCAACAGCAAAGCTGCAAATCTTTTTGACATGGTAAATCCTCCCGGGTAAACACTTTCATTATGCTTATCGGCTTTTTGCACCCTTCTATGGAGGCTCCTTACATTACATTTATCTTACATCTCCCCTGATTCGCTTCCCTTCCTTAAGGTGGATGGTTACAATAAATTCTGCCTGAAAACCTATGCTGTTTTGCCTATATCGACTTGTGCCAACTTGTGATATAATTCTTTAAGCCTGTTTTCCACAACATGGACATGCATAAAAAAATCTACCGATTAATGCAGGTGAATCATGCAGTTTGAAGCCATTAAAACCATTTTATTGTCGGACACCCTGGTACCCGACATTTTTTTGGGCGATATTATGCCCCATTTGCCTTCCGATGCAGTGAAGGTTTATTTTTACTGCCTGTTTTTAAGCAAGCATAAAAAAGAGACTAAGGCCGAGGATCTGGCAGCCCGTCTGGACATGAGCCCGGATACGGTGAATGCCGTTTTTGTCATACTTGAACGTGAGGGTCTTGTGGTTCGGTCAGGTAAAGCCCTTACTTTGGTTGATGTGAAGGAACGTGAGCTAAACCGCCTTTATCACCGTAAAACCACTTCCGAACCGGAAGAAGCTTTAACCCGTGCTTCGGTTAATATCAAGCGCAATCAGTGTATTGACGCCATCAATAAAACCTTTTTTCAGGGTATTATGGCCCCAAGCTGGTACACAACCATTGATCACTGGTTTGAAATTTATCAATTTGAAGAGGATGTTATGTTTTCCCTCTTCCGCTTTTGCTATGACAACAATGCCCTCAATGTAAAATACATTGAAAAGGTTGGCGCCACCTGGAACCAAAAGGGCATTAAAAGCCATTGGGAACTGGAAAAATACATGGAGGCCAGCGAGCAGACACGTGAAATTGGCAACGCCATTTCCAGAGCCTTGCGCCTTGGACGCAAGCTTACCTCCTACGAGGAAAAGTATCTGGAAACCTGGCTCAATGAATTCGGCTACAGCATGGATGTCATTGAAGAAGCTCTTGAGCGTACCGCAGGCAAGGCCAACCCCAACTTCAAATACATACACAGTATCCTTGCTGCCTGGAACAAAGAGGGAATACGAACCCGCTCCCAGCTTTCAGCCTATCTTGAAGCTTCTTCCTCCCGGGGAGGCAAGGAGCGTGAAAAGGTGGGTGTTCAGTCGGTATCCAACCGCAGCAATTTCACCCAGAGAAATTATGACGACAGCTTCTTTGACAAGCTGAGCCGAACCTCCTTGCAGGGAAAGGACGACTAGCGCATGGCAGAAATAGGGCGCCAATTGGATAAAATTTATTCCCTGCGAAGGGATAATGCCATA
>JAFADM010000216.1 GCA_023424865.1 Bacillota bacterium
CCCGGACTGGGAATATGGGATAGTCCCTGGGTAGGCCTCAAGCACTTTATTCGTTTTGTTACTTACCCGGATTTCTGGCAGATGATGCAAAACACTTTGTCCATTACGCTTTATTCATTGGCCACGTTCCCGTGCGCGATTTTTTTGGCTATTTTCCTTAATGAGATGAAAAACAGGAAATTTCAGAAAACCGTGCAAATGATTACCTATGCGCCCCATTTTCTGTCCACGGTGGTGCTGTGCAGCCTTGTCCTCATGCTGACTCACAAAAGTACGGGACCGATTAATAATGTTCTGGATATTTTGGGCTTGCAGCGAATTGATTTTATGACCCAGCCCGCTTATTTTTCAAGCGTGTATGTCTGGTCAGGGGTTTGGCAGAGTTTGGGATGGAATTCCATCATTTATATTGCGGCTCTCGCCAATGTATCCCCGGAACTCATTGACGCCGCAAAAATCGACGGGGCAGGGCGGTTCCAGGTTATCCGCTATATCAATATTCCCACCATTTTGCCCACCATCATCATTACGTTTATACTCAACACGGGCAGCCTTTTGTCCGTGGGCTTTGAAAAGATCTTCCTGCTACAGAATGATTTGAACCTGGCGGCGTCAAGGGTTATTTCAACCTATACCTATGAAATTGGTATATTAGGCGGTCAATTCAGCTACTCCTCCGCCATCGGTTTTTTCAACAATGTTGTTAATATTCTGATGCTTCTTGTGGTAAATACCGTTTCCAAGAAAGTGTCGGACATTGGTTTATGGTGAAAGGAGAAATACACTTGAAGCCCAACAGCAGCGATAAAATCTTTGACTGGTCCATTAATATTTTTATGCTTATTTTACTTTTCTTAATGATCTACCCCCTGTATTTTACGGTTATCGCGTCCATATCCGACCCCTATATGGTAGCCAAGGGCAAGGTAACCCTTTGGCCCACCGGGTTTACCCTGAATTCCTATAAACAGGTTTTTGCCTACAGTCAAATATGGGTTGGTTATAAAAATACTCTTTTTTACACTATTTTTGGAACCCTGTTCAACCTTTTCCTGACCATACCTGCAGCTTACGGGCTGAGTAAAAAAAGCCTGCCGGGAAGGAGCCTTATTACCCTGTTTTTTGTGTTTACCATGTACTTCAGCGGCGGCATGGTGCCTACATACCTTCTGGTCAAGGATCTTGGCTTAATCAATACGCCCTATGTGCTGGTAATACTGGGTGGCATCAGCGTTTACAACATGGTAATCACCCGTGTGTATTTTGCAGGGATATCGGACTCCATTTATGAGGCGGCGCGTATCGACGGTGCCTCGGAGTTCAGAATTTTTATCCGGATCACCCTGCCCTTGGCCATTCCCATTATTGCGGTTATTTCTCTGTATTATGCCGTCAGTCACTGGAACAGCTACTTTAATGCCATGCTCTATGTGACGAAAACCGATCTCGAACCCCTTCAATCCGTTCTTAGAAAGGTGCTTATCTTAAATGAAAACGCCCTGAACGAACAAATTATGCAGGAAATTTCAGGCGATGAGCTGATTGACAGGGCAAAGCGAGCTTACGCGGCCTATACCATGCGTTTTTCCATGGTATTTATCGCAAGCGCCCCGTTGCTGATTGCCTATCCCTTTATCCAGAAGCATTTTGTCAAAGGAATTATGATAGGCTCACTGAAAGGCTGATAACCGTATATTAACGGTTATAATAAAGGGTTTAAACATAAACAGGAGGGAATTTATGAAAACAAGCAAACTCATATCTCTTTTGCTGTCGGGAGCAATGCTGGCAGGCCTTGCGGCATGCGGGGACAGCCCGGCGAATACCCCCAACACCCCAAGTTCCACCCCAAACGCCACCTCAACTCAAGAAGCCAGCCCCTATCCGGAGTACCTGAACCTGGACGGCTACCGTCCCATTGTAAAGGAAGGAACGGATGTCACCCTTTCCTTGATGGTGCGGCGTGACGCCAATGCGTCGTCAAACATTAACGACAATTATTTTGTGAAATTCATTGAAGAGGTGCTTAATGTTAATCTGGAAATTGAAGAGGTTTTTGGGGACACTGCGGAGCGCAGGAATTTGATGTTCGCCTCCAATGACTTGAAGGACATCATTATTAATGTAGGGCTTTCCGCTAATAACATTGTCACTTACGGGCAGGAGGAAGGACAGCTTCTGGCTATGAGCGACTACATAAACGAAACGCTGACCCCCGCCATCAAAGCCTCGCTGGAGGGAGAGGATATGGCTGTGGCCTCCAACACCACTCCAGATGGGAAAATGTATACCATACCCAACTTTAATGAGGTTTATGAGGGCTTCGGCGATACTATCGGCATGCAGCGGGTATTTATCAATCAAAAATGGCTGGATGGCGTTGGCCTTTCCGTGCCCAAAACCCTGGATGAATTTGTTGCCATGCTCCGGGCCTTTAAAGAGCAGGATCCCATGGGTGTGGGCAAGGAAAACGCGGTTCCCATGCTGTCAAGCTGGGGACAGGACAGGATTTTTCTCCTAAATGCCTTCGGTTGGCTTGGCGGCAGTATCCTGGGGACCGATCCCGCCCTGGATGTGGATGAAAAGCGGGTGACCATTCCCTGCGGCGAACCGGAGTTTGCCGAATACATTAAGCTTATGAATACCCTGTATACCGAAGGGCTGATTGACGAGGATTTCTTTACCATTGACCGTACCGCCGCACGGGCACTGTTTGTGGAAGGCGTGGTAGGCGTTGTCTGTGATTCAGCACCCTATGTCTCCATGCCTGAGACCTTTTCGGATTATGTCGCGGCCGCTCCCGTCACAAGCCAGTGGACCCAAAAGGCTTTTACCGAGAAGAGCAAGGTTTACACTCTGGGTTACACCTTCGTTTCCTCAAAAACAAAGTATCCTGAGGTTTGCATGCGTCTCATTGACTACATGTTCACAAAGGAGGGCTCCCTCTACAGCTATTATGGGCCCGCAGCCGGTTCGGAGGACACCCTCGGTCTTGTGGGCGGCTTTACGCTTGACAGTGACGGATCCACCATTGTTTTTCCGGATGTGGTGAGCAAGAAGCGTGAAAGCGAGTACGATTACCGTGTCAATTCGATTATTCTCTCCCAGGCCCAGCCCACAGACCCAAGGGGGAGGGAGCTATACAGGCAGGAGCTTTTGGGAATAGCCAACCCCCAGTACAAGGCCCTTGACCTGACCAATGGCGACGATCATTACCGTTACCTTTGCTTCAGCGCCCATCAGGGATTCCTGGTGGACGGCCTCCCCACAGCCTTTCTCGGAAGTGATCTCATCGATAAAACCACCGACCTGTATACGGTAATCAACAGCTATGTCCAGTCGGAAACCGCCCGTTTCATTGTGGGTCAGAGGCCCTTGAGCGAACTGGACAGCTACTTCCAAGAGCTTAAGAACCTGGGATATGACGAGTACAGGCAGATTTATGTGGATCTCTATTCCGATTACACCTCGGGATTGTAAGAATTTTTCCGCGAAAGAGAAGAACCCCAACCCGCTGACGCAATCGAAGATTGCTTGCGGGTACCCGGGAACCTTGTTGCTTCGCAATAAGAACCCCACCCGCTTAGCAAACGCCTACCAACCATAAGCTTCTGAGGAGTTGATTGCAGCATGGATCAGAATAACGAAAACAAGAAGATCATGCCCTTAAGATACAATGAGAAAACCTGGCTCTCCGGGCGTATCGCGGAAACAACGGGAGGCTTTGCCTCCCACAGGGGAGCCCAGGCCTATTGCCTTCATTTCAGAGGGGACGGGAGCGCCGTGTGGACGGTGGAGGCCGCAAGACAGGAGACTTTTGACCTGAAGCTGGCCTATTTTGCCGGAAAGGCGGCAGCACGGGTAACCCTGCGCCTGGGCAGCCAGACTGTCTGCCAGGTTTTTCCTCCCGTCAACGGCTATGCCTCCCAACAGATTCCTATGCGGGATCCGGCTATGATGCAAAACCCGGAGGATTGCGAAAGTGTGGAGGTGGTGGATACGCTGACCATTCCTGAAGGGATACGGGAAATCCATTTGCAGGTGGAAACCCGTGGTGAATTCCGGGTGTTTTATCTGGAGCTGATACCCCGGAGCGCAAAAGCAGCTATTGAGGAGAAGGAAGCGGAAGCTGCACGCCTCCGGCCCTCCATCTTTGCGCTGGCGCAAAAAGGCTATGGCCTGTTTATTCACTGGACCGCGCGGACAAAGCCCCGGTACGGCGAGATGCTGCCCTATGAGGAGGCGGTAAACGCCTTTGACGCCGAGCGCTTCGCCCGGCAGGCCGAGGAAATGGGCGCCCAATATGTTATTTTCACCACCAATCATGGAAGCGAAGCTTTTCCCGCGCCCTTAACCGCCTGGAACAAATACCATCCCGGTAAAATAACCGCGAGGGATCTTCCGGCGGACTTAATCACTGCGCTGGAAAAGAGGGGAATTCAGCTGTTTCTCTACCTTCATATCCCCCATATGGCGGGCTTTCCCTCTGATTACGGCACCAGCTTCAATTTTACCAATACCGCCATGCGGGATACCGCCGCACAATCGGAGATCTGCGGACGCATCTGTGAAATGCTTGAGGAGATAGGCCTGCGCTACGGCGAAAAACTGGCGGGGTACTGGCTGGACTGCTGGCAGCCTATGGTGCTGAAATACGGAACCGATCCTACGGAGCAGGTTTACAAGGCGGCAAAAGCGGGAAACAGCAGGCGTCTTACCTCCTTCGCCTTTGGGGTGCGTTGCCCTACCTGTACGCCGTGGCAGGATTATGCCTGCGGCGAGACACGGGTTATCGGCATGCTGCCAAAGGAGGGAAGGTATGCCGGGGGACAGAGCAAAGGGTATCCCTACCATTCCATTCTGGTTCTTGACGACGACTGGTGGCATGATTTTTACGACAACCCCATTGCGGATCCCCAGTACAGCGCGGATCAGCTGTCGGACTATATCCGGGGCTGCATGAAAAACGGCGGGCTGGTAACGGTGAATACTGCGGTTTACCAGGACGGTACCGTATCTCCCAAAACGATGGACGTGATGAAGCTTACCAAAAAACGGGTTTATGCTTGACAACGGACAGGTTTGGCACTACCGTATTGTCTGATAAGAACATGGGCGGACGGCTCCGGATCGTCCGGTGAGGAGAAGCGGCGGTATGAAACTTTATAAGCGCCTGAAAAGAGGGAGAAGTGTCTTTGTATCCTATGCCATATCCTTCATGAGTATTGTCCTTTTATCCTGCCTGTTGGTGGGGGCTCTGCTCTTCTGGTTCTCGGTGAGGGATTTGCGGACGTCGGCCATAAAGGATTCGGAAAACCGACTTCATGCCGCTGTTGAGGATTTTGAAAGGCAGCTTGACTCCATGCGCAGCATCGCGCTGAATCTGTCTCAGACCGAGCAGTTCCGGCCAAGCTACTTCAGGCGAAATAAATATTATGAAACGGAGCTTCTTAACTACTTCAAGCAATACCGCCAGGCCCTTGTGATTTCTCAGGATTACTTTCTGGTGTATCACGATGCCGACACCGTTTTTCAGTCCAACGGAAACTCCAACAGCTTTCAGGCCTATGCGAAATACCTTTTAAATCTGGAACCTTCCCAGGAGCTTTGGACATGGCTTTGTGAGCCGGGCATTATGTCCGTTCTGCCCGGTGAGGAGAATTACCTGCTTTTCTCCTTTGCCGTGAATACAAAGCCTGTTTATTCAAGTAACGGAAACGCAACCCTGTGCTACATAGTTAAGCGGGATGATGTTGAAAATAGGCTTCTGGACATCACAGGCGAGCTTGACGGGAAAATAGCACTATACTATGACGATATCCTGATTACGCCTCATGCCCTTGAGGATGCGGAGGAAATTATCCGCTCTCAATCTTCAAGCGGTAGAATTTCATTGCGGCTGGAGCTCAGCCCGGAAAACATATTAAACGGGTTCTCCTTTTTCAGCACCACTTCCCTGATTTTAACGGTGGTACTGGTTGTTGTGCTGCTTCTGTCGGCCTTCGCCGCCGCTTACCGCATTTACCTTCCCATACGCGCCCTGTCGTCCAAATACGCCAGGGAGGAAACCTCCAAAAAGGAAGCGGGGAACGAACTCAAAAATATTGACACCCTGCTGGGGAGCCTTGTTAAAAAGGAGGAGCTGACGGAAAAGCAGCTGCGGGAACAGTTGGCCATTTTAAAGGAGCAGATGCTTCGCCTCATCGTCAAAGGTAATTATTATCCGTCCCTGCAAAACCGGCTGAAGCTTCTGGGAATAAAGCTTGACGGACTTTATTACTGTATCCTGTCCTGCCGGATAAGGGAGGGGGTGGCGGGAACAAGACGATCCCTTCAGGAGGTCATCTTTTTAATTGAGGATTTGTCCGAAGCGGAAATGGCGTTTTACCCCATATCCGAGGAGCCCCAGTCCGTAACGGTTCTGCTAAACCTGAAGGAAGCCTATCTGGCGGAAGAAGCCAGGGAGCTGCTGTACTCGCTCTTTGAAGCGGAGGGCTTTGAAGTGAAAATAGGGAGAGGCGAGATCTATGATAATTTGCAGCAGGTGCCCGCCTCCTATCTGGAAGCACTTTCGGACACCGTACGTCAGGATCGGGTTACGGTTCCTGATTACGAGAAGGAGGAATGGGGTTCGGATGCGTCGGTGGATCAATACACCTACAATTCAGCCCTTGTGAGCCGCATGATCCATTTTGTGCGGGAAGGCAATCTGGAACAGGCTAAAAACTGTCTTGCCGCGCTTAGCGACTCCATTAGGGACATTTCCCTTTCCATCCTGGCGCGAAAATACATCTACAGTGATGTGGCGACCCTTCTGGTTCGGGCCAGCAGGGAGATGAACCATCCCTTAAGCGAGAGGCAGATAAGCGTCCTGCTTACGGCGGATGATGGCGGCCTGTTTTTCGGCTGTATTGAAGACATTCTCGTTTATTGGGATGAAGCGCTTCGTAAGGACATTATTGCCGCCAATGAGAAAAACACCTGTCGGATTGTCAGACATATCCGGGAAAACTGTACCCGGTACGATTTGAGTCTGGATTCCATATCCCAGGAATTTGGTGTTTCACCTACATATTTAAGCCGCCTTATCAAGGATGCAACAGGTGAAAACTACCGTGATTTTTTGGCTTCTCTTCGTATGGAAGCTGCTAAACGCCTGCTGACAGAGGAAAATGCCAGTGTGGCGGATGCATGCCAGAAGGTAGGGTATGCCAACATCTCCCATTTCATTAAGATGTTTCGCAGGGCGACAGGCATGACCCCGGCGCGGTACAGGGACGAATACGGCGCAATGCCCAACAGCGAGAAGCCCTTTTGTCCCGAAGATTGAGGTGGGTGGGCTTCTGCCATTCCCAGCATTCTAATTTGCCAATGTAAAAAGTGAGTTTTATTATGGACTTGTCTTTAAAATGAATTTGTCTTTAAACAGGATCAAAAGAAAGGAAAGGTGCTTGGAGATGAAAAAAGATCTTTTCAGGAAAATGCTGTCCATGCTATTGATCGCTGCTGTGGCTTTTTCATACATACCCTTGATAACTCTGGCAGAAGAGACGGGGGAAAGAGTGGATTTGGCTTTAAACAAAAGCTCTGCCGCAAGCAGCAGCTGGTCCTCAAATTATACTTCAGCCAAAGCCTTTGACGGGGACAGAACCGCCACCCGCTGGTCGGCGGCACGTAATGCCGTCGATAACCAGTTCCTCATGGTGGATCTGGGAGCGGCTTATGATGTGGAACAATTTACTATTATTCAATACCAGGACAGAGTGGAGCAATGGAGCATTGAGCTTTCCTCCGACGGCACTGTATGGAACCAGGCTGCCTCGGGTGACCGACTTTCAGGGGATAAAGCCGTATTGGACATTGTGCTTGAGAGTAAAATGAACGGACGCTATGTCCGGCTTAATATGGTGCATTGCTCCGTAGAGCCCAGTATATACGCCTTTGAGGTATATAATATGAAGGATGAATCCGGAACAACACCCCCACCCACGCAAATGACGCTTTCAGACTTCTACTCCGCCGTCACTCCTGAGGAATACGCCTCCTATGTGGATTACCTTAATTATAACTATCCTCCCGCCAACACCACCAACCTCGGAAATGCCCTGGCTTACGGCGGGGTAGGCCTGCCCATGGAGGCCATGGGACTTATGTATGAGGAAACCCGGGATACAGCCCTAATTAATCTTATGATAAGGGGAGCAGAGCGCATTCTTCTTGGACGGAACGATCAGGCAAACGGAGACGGGCGAACCCTGTTTACCGGGAATGTGGAAAAGGCCTGGCCAAACTCGGAGGCAGGCAGCGCCAACGCAGGCTATGCAGGACCGGAGAACGGGGATATCACAGGGCATATGGCCTATACCGCACAGCTTATTCTGGAAACTCCCTCCCTTTGGAATGAAGCTGTTCCCGACGGTGACAGCAACGGCTGGGGTGCCACATACCTGCAAAGGGCGCAAACCTATCTGGTAATGTGTGAAGAAGTGCTGCAGGAATTTCTTGTGCCCTGTTTTATTGATCCTGTCACTAAAAAGCAGTATTTCCCCGATACACCGGGCTGGAATACCGAGACAAGCTATGCCGACAGGGCGGGGGATCCCATACCCTGGAATCAGCAATGGATGATGAACTACGGCTTCATGCATCAGGCAGCGGCTTTGGAAAAGGCCTTTGCCCTGGGCTTCGGGCCATCCGGCGCGTTCCCGCATATCGCACAGTACAGGCAAATGGTTCAGACCTCCGCCGACTGGTTCATAAGTGATCTTACTCCCAGGAAGGCCGGCCCCAACGAGGAATATGATGTGTATTACTGGACCTACTGGCCTTCGGAGCGGGGCGGAGGAGGAAAGGCGGAGGACGCCAACGATGCCCATATGGCCTATGACCTTGCTGGAATGCACATGGCCATAACCCATGATTACGCGAATGTGTCGGCAGCGCAAATGCAAATTTTCGCCAATACCCTTAAGTACGTCATTTACCTGCCTGGAAATGAGGCCGGTGTTTTTGCAGGCTCAGTAGACGGCACCCAGGGAAAGGCCTATAAAAATACGTTGTGGCCCCAGTGCTATTTTCTGGGACTATACGATGAGGCTAGTTATGGCCTTATGACCACACAGGCGTTTAGAAACAGCGCCAGCCAGAACCCGTCCTATTTTGGCTTGATTCTCTACATGAAGGCCAGGCTTTTCGGTGTGGAGGACGGGCTCTAGAGGATGGGCATGATGAAAAGAAACAGCATGAGAAGGGAATTCAAAATGGAAGAATTTGGACTATGTGAGCCCTGCGAGGGGGAGAAACGTTTAGAATGGTTTAAAGCCGCTAAATTCGGGATGTTTATTCATTGGGGAGTTTACGCTCAGCTTGCGGGCTCATGGAAGGGCAAAGAAATCGGAGGCATCGGGGAACAGATTATGCGCTTTGCCAGGATTCCGGCGGCAGAGTACAGGGAAATCGCCAAAACCTTCAATCCAGTTAACTTTGACGCCGATAAGTGGGTGGCGCTGGCAAAGCGTGCAGGGATGCGCTACATTGTCATTACGGCTAAGCACCATGACGGCTTTGCCATGTACCACTCCCGTGTGTCTCCCTATAATATTGTGGATGCCACGCCCTTTAAAAGGGATCCTATGAAGGAGCTGGCGCGGGCCTGCCAGGAAAAAGGCGTGAAGCTCTGCTTCTATTATTCCCATATGCAGGACTGGGATGATCCGGACGGCTTTGTCAATCCCCCGCAGTGGGATAGGACGTACCCTGACGAAATCAAGGTTTTTGAGCGCTACATGAATCGCAAGGCCCTTCCCCAGGTGATGGAGCTTCTTACCCAGTATGGACCTGTGGGCATTGTCTGGTATGATACGCCGGGCCCTCTCAGCGATTATAACGCTACCCGCTTCTATAATCTGGTTCATGCCATACAGCCGGAATGCCTTGTAAGCACCCGGGTGAGTAAAAACCCTCAGATAGGGGATTACGGCGGCTATGGCGACAATCAGGTGCCCTTGAGCGTCAATCCTTTGCCCTGGGAAACCTGTGCCACCATGAACGACACCTGGGGGTACAAGGCACAGGATCATAACTGGAAATCGTCCGCCTCTCTTATACGTCTTCTTGTGAGCATTGTATCAAAGGGCGGAAATTACTTGTTAAATGTAGGCCCTACCAAGGAAGGCGAGATACCGGGTGAGAGTGTGGAGCGCCTTGAAAAAATCGGCCAATGGATGGATAATAATGGAAGGTCCATCTATGAGGCGGAGGGCTGCCTATTAAAGCAGGTGCCTGAATGGGGAGCTGTAACCGGAAAAGAAGGCAAACTGTTCATTCATCTTTTTAGCTGGACTCCCGGTGAGTTTGTTTTTACAGGGCTGAAAAACTGGGTTTTGTCAGCAAGGGTTCTGAGCACAGGTGCTGTAATTCCCCATATGCAGAAGAAATTTGAGTCGCCCGAGCTGGATGTTCTGACTCTCATGCTTCCAAAGGAGGCACCGGACGAGGCTGTCTCAGTAATAGAGCTTGATATTTCGGGCTGCCCTCAGGTAGAGGAAGTTCCCAATGATGCGGGCGGAAGCATTGAGTTGGCCGGCTTCTGCGCCGAAATTTTATCTAAGGACGGTACGCCTGAGCTTCGCGTCGGCAATGCGGGTATTATAGAGAGCTGGAAGCGCTCGGAGGATTATCTGGGCTGGAAGATGCTAATTACCCGTCCGGGCGCCTATAAGGTACAGATGCATACGTTGAGCGAAAGGCATCCGGAGCGCCTTCCAGTGAGCTGGGAAGGCGGTCATGAATTTACTCTTTCCATGGGTGGCGAATCGCTGGACTTTACCGTGAGCAGAGGGGAGATGTCTTATCCCCGGGATAATCATCAATGGCAGAATTTTTGTACCGAATGCGGAACGCTCTCCTTTAGCGAAGCCGGGGAATACCGGGTGGAGCTGCTGCCTCGTAAAATTGTCTTTGATCATGGGTTCGGTCCCAAGCTGAGGTGCCTGAAGCTTATCCGAGTATGATGATAAGGGGGTGGGGGGCACTACTGTGTACAGTGCTCCCCTTTTTTTGCTGCCATTTGCTAAAAGCAATCCTGAATTCCCGTAGCTGCAACATGCCGTGTACTAGCTGCTTTCACGCCGATTTTGCGGCTAACACAAATCAATGGCAATGAATGGAATGCTTAACTCATTTTCCGTCAATCCGGCATGTGCTGCTTTGAATTGAGCGTGTTCTGTTGAAGCCGAGCTTTCAATGCTGATGTTTGAAAAAGCAATTGCAAGGTATTCACCAATAAATCCAAAGGATCTTTTATTTGGAGTGCCATTTCCGAAAATTTTAGACTCTATAACCTCTTGTTTTGTATAGAGTTTATAGCAATCACTAAAATATTTTGTGAATTCCCTTTCAAAAAGGGCTTCCATCCCAGGTTTTATAAAGAAGGCTAATGCCCTTGATTCAAGGCACGGAGCCCGTCGTAAGCAATCGGTTATGGAGGGATAATCCGTAAGACTTTTCCAGGTAGTATCTATTAGCCCATGGTCTGCGGTAACTATAAGCAATGTGTCCTTGAGTGATTTGCTAAGTCGCTCAACACGGTCGTTAATATCAAGGATATCCTTTTTTACAATTTCACTTTCTGTTCCTAATTCATGCATATTAAAATCGGGTTGATGCCAGTAGGAATAGATATATTTTCTTTTATCCGATTTGCTGAGTGTTTGCACCGTGTTAAAAACCGCGTCAAGGGTTTTACAGTTATACGATGAAAACGGTGAAACATAATAAGCTTCCGCATTACCGGTTTCCCTGATTTTTGTAAATACATCTTTGTAGGGTATGTATTTTCTTGCTACATGGTAATCGGCTGCTTGTATACCGCCAGAGCCGGAAATGGTATTAGGAAATAAATTGACATTTGCGTCAATTTCGTCAAAATACAAGCTCCAACCCAGCCATCCATGTTCAATTGGTGAAAGCCCCGTTTCAATGGTTGTCGTTGCAGCAGTAGTTGTAGGGGGGAAGACGGAGGAGAGGCTGCTTTTTAAATGTTTTCTAAGGAAAGTATCATTTGAAAGATGTTTTTCAATTATTGCTGTACCCATACCGTCAAAAAGCATAACAATGATATTATTATAATCTTTGATTAGCAATTTATCTAATTCAGGTAAGGTTTGATGTTTTGTACTATGGCCGTAATGATTCAACAGGGATGCTATGAGAGCAAGTATGCTGTTGCTGTAGTCTATCATAAAATCCTCCTATATAATAAATAATCTGGATTTATTATGCTTTTATAAAAGCGCCTCACGCATACACGTCTTTCCTTTCGTGACAGTGCAGGTTGCGAATTAATCCCACCAAAAAGATATAACGCCTTCATACTCGTTTTCGACAGATTCTTCATCCCCTTCGTTCATTTGATAGGTTTGAATCTCTTTTATATAGATTGCTTTAATTTTTTCCCTCTTTTCAATTTGCTCTGGCAATTCTACAATCACGGCGGATGCATAAGCACCCCCTTCCGCCGCTATCCGTTCAGGTTCATCGTATATATCGATTACTTTCACACTGACAGCACCTGCTTCATATAATTCTTCGACAAACTTTATGGCATTTGATGTTTCGCCAAATCTATTGGTTGCAAGCGCAGATATGTTTTTGTTATTTGTAAGCCACTCTATTGCTTCGTATTCTTGGAATCCTTTTTCCATGAAATAGCTCCTTAATATTTAAAATAATACAGATATCGCATAAAACCATTTTTATTTTTTGGTTAAAATATGCCAGATGTCATCACCGGTAAAACCACATTTTCGATATACCTTTTCAGGTTTAGTAATATTATTTACTTGACCTGATACTGTTGCAAAATCAGCTTTTCCCTGCATTCTTCTCAAACATTCATTCAAAACCGCAGATGCAAGTCCCATACCTCTAAATTCAGGTAATACCTGCAACCATTCCACAATTCCTTCCTTGGTGAGCTT
This sequence comes from Bacillota bacterium, assembly GCA_023424865.1. Next base: position 12,981 of record JAFADM010000216.1, read on the forward strand.
ATCATAGTCAGCAATAACAGCCCCCAGCATTTTGTTTTTTTTAAATAGTGCAATCCATAAATCAGGTTCATATACTTCTGTGTTCGTCCATTTATTTACTTGTTCAATATCAACCCTAATTCCAAGATGCAAATACGAATAATTAATTAACTTTACCAAATCAACGTATTGATTTTTAGTTATTGTATTCATGGAAATGCCTGATAACAATTTTGATTCATTAACATCTGCTAGATTGTGTTTTAGACGATAATATTCTGTATCATTATATTCTAGTAATAAATCGGGTGAGAAATCATTATTATGAATAATCATCATATTCTGCGGAGTACACATTTTTTGTGCCTTCCAATAGGGTATTGATAAAAGCCTACAGGGTTTTTCTATATATTCTTTTATATCCATGTGCTTGTCTCCCCAAAAAACTATATATCCAGTAAGTATCCTTTGGCTACAGCGTCATCTACAATTTTACAAATAAAATTCCAAATCACTTCTGAACCTGCTTTTATATGTTGATTTCTTTGCAATACTTTTGTTTTGGTAACACCTAATTCCTTCCACTTCATACCTTGGGTTGAATAATTGTGATATATTGGCATGAATGTGTCTACAAGATGTGCATATTTAGATTCCGCTGTTACATATTCATCAAATTCATCCCATAACGCCCTAAACTCACTATTTTGGTCAGTAGGTAATAATGCAAAAAGCCGATCCGCTGCAAGCTTTTCGCGTCCTGCCTGTGTTTTATTTCCTATAGAGTCATATGCAAATGTATCCCCTGAATAAATCTCTATAATATCATGGAGCATAATCATCTTAAGTATCTTGCACATATCTAAATTTTTATCATTTGCGTATTCTTGAAATAGCATAGCACATACAGCCATATGCCACGAGTGTTCAGCATCATT
>JAFADM010000225.1 GCA_023424865.1 Bacillota bacterium
AAACCTTATCAAGAGAGGTGGAGGGTATGGGCCCGATGAAACCCGGCAACCGGCAGAAATGTCATGGTGCCAATTCCCGCAGGAGAAATCCTGACAGATGAGGAGAAATAAAAGGCTCTTCAAAAAAAGAGGCTTTTTTTTATACCCGAAGAAGGCTCGCGGCCTGAGTTCCATAAGCCAATACCGGGTTATCGCTTCAGGGAATATGCGAAAACAGCTTTCGCTCTTGTTTAGCAGCCGTCTTAGTAAGCAAATTCGGCTGAAGGCAAAGGGGTTACCCCTGCCTTTGAATTTTGCTGTAGCAGAAAGGAGACTTTATTTTATGGCATCAAGAAGACTTTTTACTTCCGAGTCGGTTACGGAGGGACATCCCGACAAAATATGCGACAATATCTCCGACAGCGTTCTGGACGCTATTATAAGCCAGGATCCGGAAGCCCGGGTAGCCTGCGAAACAGCGGTTACCACCGGTATGGTGCTGGTTATGGGTGAAATCACCACCAAATGCTATGTTGATATTCCCAAGCTGGTGAGAGAAACCATTAAGGATATCGGATACAATCAGGCCCATTTCGGCTTTGACGGAAATACCTGTGCCGTATTGACATCCATCGATGAGCAGTCCGCCGATATTGCCATGGGTGTGGACGATGCTCTGGAGCATAAGAAAAAACAAATGGATGACGCCATTGAGGCTATCGGCGCCGGCGATCAGGGAATGATGTTCGGCTTTGCCTGCGATGAAACCCCTGAGTTGATGCCCGCCCCCATCCTTCTGGCTCACAAGCTGGCTCAACGCCTTACCGAGGTGAGAAAAAACGGAACCCTTCCCTTCTTAAGACCTGACGGTAAAAGCCAGGTTACAGTGGAGTATGAAGGAGACAAGCCCGTCCGTGTGGATACGGTGGTTATTTCCACCCAGCACGCTCCGGAGGTAACCCATGAAGAGCTGGAAAAGGCTGTTTTGGAGCAGGTTGTGTATCCTGTTGTGCCCAAGGAGTGGCTGGACGACAAAACCCGGTATTTTATAAACCCCACCGGACGCTTTGTTATCGGAGGACCTCAAGGTGACTCCGGCCTTACAGGCAGAAAAATTATTGTTGACACTTACGGCGGCATGGGCCGTCATGGCGGCGGGGCCTTTTCCGGTAAGGATCCCACAAAGGTGGACCGTTCCGCAGCCTATGCTGCACGTTATGTCGCTAAAAACATTGTGGCTGCAGGTATTGCCTCCAAGGTTGAGGTTCAGCTTGCCTATGCCATTGGTGTAGCACGGCCGGTGTCCATACTTATTGATACCTTCGGTACCGGTAAAATAGCTGATGATGCTATTTCTGCCATAGTTGCCGAAACCTTTGACTTAAGACCTGCCGGTATTATCAAAATGCTGGATCTGAGAAGACCCATTTACAGAAAAACCGCCGCTTATGGACATTTCGGAAGGGACGACAAGGACTTTACCTGGGAGCAAACCGACAAGGCAGAGCTTCTCAAAGGGAAAGCCGGTTTGTAGAGCTCACCTGGGGTGAGCTGACGAAGCGCATCTGTGGTGCGCTAACGGAACTCATTTGCGGTGAACTGACAAAACGCACCTATGGTGAACTGACGGAGCAGGAACAAGACAGGCAGCCGGGCTGCGGGTGAAAAGCTTAACCGCAGGGCTTTTCCCGGCATATGATGGATCAGGACAATTAAAAGGACCCGGGGACGAAAATCCCCGGGTTTATCGATCCGGAGTACGGCTTGTCTTGGTTCTGTCTTTGCCTTAATCGACTGTTCTCCGGAGAGGAAAGGAACATGCTATGGAAATTCTTGTTCTGGTTCTCCTTTCCGTGTTGGCCATGATTGGCGTCACCCACCTGTTTTTCTCCTTTCCGCGGGCCGATTTTAGGGGACATGAGTCAAGCGGAATGAAACTTGTCATTCATGTGCCCCATCACTTCGAAGATAAATTGGAAGGCATTGTAAGAGATCTCTTCTCCGAAGATATGGCAGGCCGGTTTTTTACGGACGGCCATGTCTATCTGGTCCTTCCGGATGACGAACCCGAGCTTCGCCATATTGCAGAGGATCTGGCCCGGATGTTTCCTGTAGAGGTGTTGCCACCCTCCGGCAGTTATTGTATCATTACAGAAGAGAGCCGGGTTGAATCCGGTTTATAAAAATGTGTACGATGGGTGCAAAGATTCTGCTGCGAAAACTTTTACCCAGGTCTGTGAAGCCTTATACTTAAGCGCCTGTTTTTAAAGTGGAATCCTGTGATGGAGATAAAGTGGATCAAATATCCGGTATCATTAAATCCGTTCTATATACGAATATGTCCAACGGTTATTCGGTTTGCGACATCAAAACGGAGGAGGGCATTCATACCCTTACGGGTTATATGCCTCTTTTGGTGCCCGGAGAAACCATTGAGGCCCTGGGGCGGTGGAATGTCCATCCCGAATATGGGCGTCAGTTTAAGGTGGAGTCCTGTGAACGCCATGTGCCAAGCCGTGAGGAGGAAATGGAGAAATACCTTGCCTCCGGTTTCATCAAAGGGCTTGGGCCTTCTACGGCCAAAAGGATAATTGAAACCTTTAAGGAGGATACCTTTCGGGTTCTCCAGTTTGAACCCTACAGGCTGGCTGAAATTAAAGGCATTGCTGCCGATAAGGCGCTGGCCTTCGGACAGGCTTTTTCAGAACACGAAAATATGCGGGGTACGGTGATGCTTATTCAGCGCTTCGGCGTATCCTCCGATTATGCCACAAAGGTCTGGAGGCGCTTCGGTCTTCAATCGGAGGAGGAGATCCGCCGTAACCCCTATTGTCTGGCAGAGACGGATATTGGTCTGACCTTCAAGGCCTGTGACCGCATCGCCTTTGGCCTGGGAATCGAGCCCGGCGCCAGATACCGGTTAAGAAGCGCTCTGATGCATCTTCTTGTTGCTTCTACCCAGAACGGCCATACCTATTTGCCCATGCAGGCGCTGGTGGAACAGGCGGTGCGGCTGACCCAGGTATCGGAGGAGCTTGTTGAGGATGCGCTGGACAGCCTTATTTTAGATGAGAGTGTGGGGATGGACAGCTTTTGGCCGGGGCGCATTTATCTGCCCGGTCTATTGGAGGGGGAGAGGTATGTCTCTTTAAGGCTTTTGGGCCTTAACCGTAAGAAGGATTCGGGAGAGGCTTCCCGTTGGGAGACCTTTATTGACGATTATGAAAAGACCTATTCCATACTTTTGGACGAGCTTCAGAAAGAAGCGGTGAACTGTGCTCTGGAGAACGGCTTGAGTGTGGTTACCGGAGGACCCGGTACCGGAAAGACCACCATCATTAAATGCCTTTTAAATCTTTTTGAAAGCCAGGGTCTGAAGGTGGTGCTTGCAGCTCCCACAGGACGGGCGGCTAAACGTATCAGTGAAACATCCGGCTGTGAGGCGAAAACCCTTCATCGCCTTCTTGAGGTAGGCTACAGCATTGAGAAGGACGAGCCCCTTTATTTTTCCCGAAATGAAGACAACCCTTTGGAGGCCGATGTCATTATCGTTGACGAGGCCTCCATGATGGACCTTCCCATAGCCCAGGCTCTTTTAAAGGCCATGCCCTTTGGAAGCCGCCTTATTCTGGTGGGAGATGCGGATCAGCTTCCTTCCGTGGGGCCGGGAAAGGTTTTGTCGGATATTCTGGGATGCGGCGTTTTTCCTGTGGTCAGGCTCAATACCATTTTTCGCCAGGCAGGGGAAAGCCTTATCGTCACCAATGCCCACCGAATTAACCGGGGGGAGGCACCGGAGATTAATCGGGAGGATGGCGATTTTTATTTTTTACCCAAGCTCCGGGCCGAAGAGGTCTCCAAAACGGTTGTGGAGCTGGTGGCCCGGATTATCCCCGATCGCTTCGGCTTCGACTCGGCAAAGCAAATACAGGTTCTCACCCCCATGCGTAAAGGCGAGAACGGTGTGTATAATCTAAACAGGCTTTTGCAGGCCCGTTTAAATCCCCCCTCGGAGGATAAGACCGAAAGACTTTACGGAAGTGCGGCCTTTCGTGTAGGGGACAGGATTATGCAAATAAAAAACGATTATACCCGAATATGGACCTTAAGCGGATCCGACGGCAGCTGGAGCGAAGGGCAGGGTGTCTATAACGGGGACACCGGTTCGGTTTTGGATGTGGATTTAAAAGCCGAGCTTTTAACCGTTCGTTTTGATGACGGCCGCACCTGCGAATACCGGTTTGATGCGCTGGAAAATCTGGAGCATGCTTATGCGGTTACTGTCCATAAAAGCCAGGGATCTGAATTTCCTGCGGTAGTCCTGCCTCTTTACGGTGTACCCTCGGGCCTTGTTTGCCGTAACCTTATTTATACTGCGGTCACCCGGGCCAAGAAGCTGGTGATACTGGTAGGAAGCGTAGATGTGCTGGAGCGGATGGTTCAGAACGAGAATGAACGGGAACGCTATTCTGGACTTAAGGAGAGATTGTGTGAAGGCAAAACTTCCTCTTGATCCGCCGGGGATGGGCGAACAGATCCTGCGTCTTATCTATCCGGCCAAATGCATGCTTTGCGGGGAGATCCTGAGAGAGGATGCACGGCTTATTCTCTGTGAACCCTGCACGGGGCTTTTACCCTGGTATGGAAAGGGGTTTGAGTTTATTCCGTCCATGCCTTATGTCAATGGCGTTTTAGCAGCCTTCTGGTACGAAAACGGCATTGAGTCGGCTATGTACCGAATGAAATTCGGCAAGGAACCAAGGCTTGTGGAAACCCTGGCAAGCCTTCTGGCCCAAAGCATCGGAAGCCAGGAGCAATTACCTGATTTTGACTGTATTGTACCTGTACCCA
>JAFADM010000357.1 GCA_023424865.1 Bacillota bacterium
TTTATAAGGGCAAGGAGCCCGTGGACGGTAAGGTTGTCATTGATGCCGGCGGGCTTGTTGTAGCTCCCGGCTTTATTGATATCCACGGCCATGTGGACGGCCATGACTACTGCGGAGAGCTCTCCGCTCTGCAGGGCATTACCACTACGGTGGGAGGCAACTGCGGCATGGGGCCTCATGAGCTGGATGCTTTTTTTAACCGCCAGGATGAAAAAGGGTTTATTATCAATCAGGCCCAGCTTATAGGCCATTCCTTTACCTTAAGAAAAGCTGCTGGAATTGAGGACCCTTTTGCTCCCGCTACGAAAAAGCAAATAGAAATGATGACCCGGCTGGCCGCCAGAGCTCTTGACGAAGGTGCCTGCGGCATTTCGCTTGGGCTTGAGTACGCTCCCGGAAGCTCCTATGAAGAGCTTCTGGCACTGGCGCGGCTGGCAGCCAATTATAAACGGCTTCTTCCCATACATACCCGAGCCGATTCATCGGAAGGGCATCCTTCCCTGGAGGAGGCTCTTTCTCTTTCCAGAGATACCGGGTGCCGGGTGGTAATTTCCCATTTTGTCTATCAGTATGGCTATGAGGGAACCGAAGCCGCCCTTGACAGGATGGACCGAGCAGTTTACGAAGGCCTGGATGTTTATATTGACAGCGGCATGTACACCCAATGGGCCACCTTTATCGGAACGGCAGTGTTTAATGAGGGCTTTATTCTGGAAAATCAGGAGATCCTGAAGGATATGATGGCTGCCACCGGTCCTTACAGGGGACAGAGGCTTAACGTGGAGCTTTACCTTAAAATGCGGGCTCAATGCCCTATGGATACGGTCATTCATCTTACGGGAAATGAGGAGGAGGTTTTCCGGATCCTTAAGAAAAGCTATGCCATGCCTTCCTCGGACACCCTTCCCTATGGCAGGGGTGAGGGCCATCCTCAATCTGCCGGAAGCTTTCCACGCTTTTTTCGGAGAATGGTGCGGGAACGGGGGGATTTGGGACTTCTGGAAGCAGTAAAAAAAGCCTCCCTCCTTCCAGCCACCGTGCTGGGGCTGAAAACGAAGGGGAGGCTTGCTCCCGGAAATGACGGGGATCTGGTTGTTTTCAATATCCAAAGCCTCCGGGACAGGGCGGATTTTCCCGACAGAGGGATGCCGGATGCTCCCCCGGAAGGCATTGAGCATGTTCTTGTAAACGGTGTGCCGGCTGTCAGTTATGGAAAGCTTCAAAGCGTGCGTCCCGGCAGAAGCGTTCGCTTTATGTCCAGCGAGTAAAGCAGCGTTATTTTTGTACTACCATATAGCCATTATCGGAAAGCTGCTTTATAATACCTGTGTCGCCCAGCATATGGGCCGCGCCTGCCACAACAAACACCGTATCGCCGCTTTTCAGATACTCCTCGGCCTTCTGTGTCATTGTATTATTGCGATCGGTGTACATGAGCTTTTCATATTCGGCATAAGCGGCTTCCTCTTCTTCACTGAGGCCAGTAAACTCATGCTCAAGGATATACTCAAGGGTGTCTGTGTCGCTCTTTTGCCAGGCCGTATACAGATCGTCCAAATAGAGGCGCGCCAGCTCCGGATCCTCGACAACGCTTTTTATCTGCAAGGCCTGAATGGCGTCGCTAAAGCTGCCCAGCAATGAAAACTGAAACTCTACCGATTCCAGCTCAAGTATAGGCAGAGCCCGTTCACCGGCTTTTTCGATGAAATACATATCAATGCCCAGATCGGGTGAATAACCCCATTCCATAAGCTGAAAGGTTTGTATGACAGAGGCAATCATCACAGGCTTTGTGGTTTCATAAAGAGTTGGGTCGGCTCCATAGGCTGTAAGTGTTTCAACGGTTTTGTCATATAGCTCCTTGGGGAGGTGATCGGAAACCGTGGTTCCGTCAGTATAGAACAAGGGTTCCATAACCTCCGCAACATCTGGCCGCTGAGGGAGAGTGGTGGTATCACATTCAACCGCCAGGGCATCGGATTCTGCAAACGCATCCATAATGGTGTCATTTAAGGGATAGAGGGATTCCATAGCTGCGTGAATGGAGCCTAAAAGGTAAATCCGGTTCTGTCCGTCCGTCACTTCCCACAGCAGAGAGGTGGCTTTATCAGGGGGCTGACTGGGAGCTGGCGTTGGCGTGGGTGTATGGGAAGGGGTGCTTGAAGGAGTTTCCGTTGCAGGCACCGTTATCTCAGGTGTGGGCTGGGGAGACGGAGACATTCGTCCGCATCCGCTCAGGGAAATAAGTAAAAGTGAAGCAAGGACCAAACGGCTGAAGGCTCCTTGCAATATTCCGTTTTTTTTCATCTTCAGGTTCATTCCTTTTCTTTTATTGTGCATTGTAAAAAATTCGGCGTCCATCGGGGATTTCTTAAGATGGAGAGCTACCTAATTAGCCTAACATGAGCCAAGGTTCAGGACAAGTAGGAAAACCGTCAGGGGGTATTGGAGGGAATGAAGGGCAATACTCGTTGACAGCTTTTTTCTGCCAGACTATAATTTTTATAGGACGAGCCATAAGCCTTTATTGCTAAAGGCTTTTACCGGATTGCTTTTGCAGTTGGGATGAATCCGTTCTAATTTTTAACTTGGAGGTATTTCCATGTTTTGTACACGCTGCGGCAAGAAAATAGAAGAGAATGCGGTATACTGCACTTCCTGCGGAAGCAAAATAGCCCAAAGGGGAAAGACCTCACAGGACACGCCTACAAAGGAATGGCTCCTTTTGCCTAAACGATTCATTAAGAATAGATCCTTTGCCATCATGGCTGCCATTGCCCTTTTAACAGTTATTGTAAGCCTTCTCCTTTTTGCCAATAAGTCCAGCGGGGAGAAAAACTACAGAGAACTGGTTTCAAATTATTATAAAGCGGTTCATGACGCAAATTACGGAGCCCTTCTCCAATGCTATGACCGCTACGAACGCCAGGATCTTAAGGAGGACAGGGCTGAAACCGAAGAAAGACTCCAGTCCCTCAACCAGAGCTATGAGGATTTGGGCAATAAAAACTGGTGGCGCACCTACCGCATGGTTTCAAAGGATAAAACGGAAGCAGACGGCGATACCGTCTACTATACAGTCCGGATACGGCTGAAAACATCCAATGGTGAGCTGGAAGATACCCTTTACATAAAAAAGACAGACAACCGCTATTACATCAATGAATTTAAGGACAGCTTCTAAAGCGGACTATGTCCCCAGCCTAATTCATTAGAAGTCCCAATGTAAAGTCCCAATGTAAAGTTCCAATGTAAAGTTTCAATGTAAAGTTCCAATGTAAAGATCCAATGTAAAGTTCCAATGTAAAGTCCCAATGTAAAGCTCCAACGAAAGTTCCGGCGTAAATAGCCTGTTTTATATGGGCGCCTTCCCCGCGGTAAGGTACTTAAGGCTTACAGCATTTTAAGCCCGTCAGCACCGATATATAGGCGGAGCAGTGCCGCCATATCTTCCGGCAAGGGTGCGTTTATCGTCAGCCTCTCTTTTGACAAGGGATGAGTAAAGGAGAGCCGGCAGGCATGAAGAGCCTGGCGGCTTATTTTATCCGTTGGTTGGTCGGAATAAAGCCAGTCGCCCAAAAGCGGATGCCCCATGGCTCTGCAATGAACGCGAATCTGATGGGTTCGGCCCGTTTCCAGCCAAAACCGTACAAGACTTAGCTCATCGCCCTTTTGAAGTGTTTCGTAGTGTGTTATTGAACAATCCCCCGCAGGGTCGATGATGCGTTCCATAAGGCTGCCGGGCTTTCTGGCAATGGGCAGATTTATAGTCCCGGAGGGGAAATCAAAGGCTCCGTGGACCACACCTGCATACACCTTTTCAACACGGTTTTCCTTCATTTGCCGGATGAGCTGCTCCTGAACATAGGGATTCTTGGCAAACAGAGTGACACCGGTGGTATCTCTGTCCAGACGGTTAACCGGACGAATTTTAAGGGAAAGCCCCTTGCCTGTAAAATAGCCGTGGAGCCCATTGGCCAGAGTGCCGGACTGGTGGCCCGAGGTTGGGTGGACAGCCATTAAAGGGGGCTTGTTAACCGCTATGAGGGCATCGTCTTCAAAGAGTATGGAAAGGGGAATATCTTCTGCCAGAATATGGTTATCCTCTGCTTCCGGCAACGCGGCACAGATAATATCACCCTCATGGACAATATCTATGGTTCTTGCAGAGCTGCCGTTTATTGAAATTCCCTGAGTTTGCTTAAGCCTGGTAATCAGCCGTGAGGAAAGCCCCATGGGGCCTTTAAGGAGGTTATAGAGCTTCTGTCCGTCTTCCTTAAGCGTTGCCCGGTGTTCAATGCGCATGAGTTCCTCCGGCTTCAATGGCAGGCAGGCACACCTTGAAGACTGTACCCTTATTATCCGTGCTCTCCATTTTTATTTCACCGCTGAAGGAGCGGATGATGCCATAGGAAATGGATAAGCCAAGACCTGTTCCCTTGCCGATTTCCTTAGTTGTGAAGAAGGGCTCGAAAATTTTATCCCTTATGCTTTCCGGCACTCCGCCGGCCGTATCCTTAAACTCCGTGCAGACAAAGCC
>JAFADM010000423.1 GCA_023424865.1 Bacillota bacterium
CCATTACGGCACGAAGTCCGTTGACATTCCAAGAAAATAATCTCGCCATAGTGCCTCCTGCTTCATTTGTTCACAAACGTTTGTTCTTATATTGTAGCATACATTGAAATTTTCATGCAATCCATAATTAGTACCCTTCAATTCGGAATTTAAAAGACGAGGGAGCTGACAGACTGGCCGCAAGCTATCGCTTGCTGCTGGCCTATGCTGCTTGATCATAACCCTACTCCAACGCTCAATTAAGTTAAATTCAGAATTAAAGAGAGTACGGATTCAAAAATTAAAACCCGTAGAGAATTTTTACAAAACCCATCTCGTTAAACATCACAAAATGACCAAGAAACAGCGTAAGAATATAAATAGCCGGTTCATATCTAAAATGGTTTACAGGTTGGGCAGCTTTTCTGGCTACAGTAATGAATAGCTTGTACATCAGATAACCTATTAATGCTCCAAGCGTATTCATCAGTAAATCATCAATATCTGATCGCCTGTTGTTAAACAACTGGTTACCTTCAATCAATAATGAAAAGGAAAGTCCGGAAAGCAAAATATATATTAGTCCGTCTGTTTTCGACCAAATCAAAGGCAGCAGAAAACCAAATGGTACAAACAAAAGGATATTTAGAAGATAGGCGATAATATCCACATGTTTTGAAAATGGCTGTAAATTAATTTGGTCGGCATTAAGCTCTATACCATACCTCTGTAAATGAAATAGTGTACCTATACCCGTAAAATGAAAAACAGCAAATGTATACATAGAGAAAATGAGAAGCATAAAGAAACGTCCTTTTGCTTGGGGGATTTTCCTATGGTTGTAAATAGCGTTTAAGATCACAAATGCAAGTATGAAAGGCAGTAAGACCGTTAAACATTCGTAGCCCTTTAGTAATAAAAAATTCATTATCCTGGCAGCTCACTTTCTAATAAATCAAATAATAAAATAGCTCCTGTCAGTCTTTATTCTATCTAACAGAAGCTATTGGTGTTTTAATTTTAACTTATTTAATTCTTAAGAAAAGCAAATACCAGTCCAAATAACAATATATATATTTAAATATATTACTATTTTATCCACGCTTTTTAATCAGGGAATACTCTTCCAGGCCCGGTCTTTTTCAAATCGCTCCACAGCCTGATAAGCATCCTCCACGACCTCCTTTTCAAACCCCAGGAGATCCAGAAGCCGGATGGCGTTTCGGGTTGTGGCTCTGCCCGGCTTGATTTTATAATCAAAGCTTATTGTATCGGCAGTGACCTCCTCTGTAAAATGCATGTTCTCGTAGTAGTTTTCAAGTATTCCGGTCAATTCCGTATCATGGGTAGCTGCAAGAATGCAGGCATTCTTGCCGGCAAGCCTTTTAAGAAGCCTGGAGGAAGCGGCAATCCGTTCTATGGTATTGGTTCCTCTTAATACCTCATCCACAACACAGAGGCATTTTACCTGTGGATTCAAAAGAGAAAAAACACTTTTTAACGTCTTTATTTCTGCCATAAAATAACTTTCGCCTGTTAACAGATCATCCTTCAGATTCATGGAAACCACAGGAAACAAGGGGGCGCTCCTCCAGGAGGTACCATGACACAGCAATAGAGTATGAGCGGTTAATGCGTTTAAGGCTGTCATTTTTAAATAGGTTGATTTTCCGGAAGCATTGGAGCCTGTCAGGAGCAGCGGTTTACTTATCTTTACGGGATTGGGCACGCAGCCGGCAATAAGGGGATGAATCCCTCCCTCCGCGCAAATCGTCATGGCATCCCGTTCCTCATCCACCAAAGACTGGCCGTCATTGTCCCACCTTATAATGGGAACACAGCTTGTTGCCTTAACCGCTTCGTGATAAGAGGCCATCGCAAGGGTGGCATCCCACTCACCAATCTCGTCGGCGAGGTCGGCAAGACAATCCTTGTGCTGCCCCAGAAAGGCGGCACAGCGGTCATACTTCCAAACATCTATAAAAAACATCATTTTAATCAATTCAAATAAGCCCAGGGCTTCATTAAAAGCATTTTCACCTCGCGTTTGCAAAAGGACGGCTCCTCTGGCTGCCGGTTCAAGGGTCTGGCAACAAGCCTGGATATGGACGGTCCGATCCTTTAGCTCCGGCAGGTGGAGCTTGGCTAGTTGTGCTGAATGATGGATGAAAGACAGAATCCGGGTTAAGGCAGGAATTTTTTCATCCAGCTCCTTTACAAGCTTCTGATGATAAACACTGTTAGCAGCCAGTGCAATAACCAAAACAAAAAGCCCAAACCCGCTGTTTAGAAAAAAGCACGGTATGGCCGCAAAGGGTAAAAAGGTCATTACTTTAAAAGGCAGCTTGTTGTTTAATTCCTGAAAAGGCTCCTCATGATAAACGGAAACAAGGCCTTTAGACCGGCTTTTGCCCATAAGCGCCAGCCTGTACGCTACCGTTTCACGTGCCTCCGTATGGTTTTTCCAATAACGAATAAGCTTTTCTCTCGCTTCATAGGATGCTCTGTCCAAAAGGGGCTTGCGAAGAGCAAAATAGAGGTATGCCTCACCGATATCGCTCCAGGTTCCATTAAGGCGATTAAAAAGCGCATCGCCATTTAAGCTTTCCCAGGTTCTATCGTCGATTAAAAAACGATCCCCCGCTTTTCTGCTTCGTTTGAAACGCAGGGCAATAAGATCTCTTTGCCAGGTTTCCACATCCTCTGAGTCCGGCAAAGAGCCCCAAAACCTTTTTATACTTTCAGTAAGCTTTTTATGCGCCCTCTTTGAGGATATACGGCTTGCAGCACCTAAGACTGCCAGAATAAGCAGTACTATGACCAAATACTCCATTATTTCCTCCTTTCATTGGAAATGGCGGACACCGGCTGTTCTGTCCCTGGAGGCCTTGTAAAAAGGGCTGCACGCACCTTTCGATGTTTGCAGCCCTTAATTGATGTTATTCATCCTATCAGTCTGTCTGCTTTTGCAGACCACTGACAAACAAGGAATTACTCGGCAGAAGCCATTTTCTTGTATCCGGCATATCTTTCCTTGGCATTTTCCTCGGCCTGTGCGAAGAGCTCTTCGGCAACCTCAGGGAAGGACTGCTTGAGAGAGGTATAACGTACTTCGCTGTTGAGGAAGTCCTGGAAGCTTGTGGTGGGTTCCTTGGAATCCAGCACAAAAGGATTCTTGCCCTGATCCTTAAGTGTGGGAACATAGCGCCACAAATGCCAGTAACCGGATTCCACAGCCTGCTTCTCCTTGGTCTGAGTGCGGGACATGCCGCCCTTGATACCGTGGTTAATGCAGGGTGCATAGGCAATAATGATGGAAGGACCCTTATGGGCTTCAGCTTCGATAATCGCCTTCATAAACTGGTTCTGGTTAGCGCCCATAGCAACCTGTGCCACGTAAACATAGCCATAGGTTGCGGCAATCATGCCCAGATCCTTCTTCTTAATGCGCTTACCGGAAGCAGCAAATTTAGCAACAGCAGCGGTAGGTGTGGATTTGGAAGCCTGACCGCCGGTATTGGAATAAATTTCGGTATCGAATACGAGTACATTGATGTCCTCGCCGGAAGCCAGAACATGATCCAGACCACCGTAACCGATGTCGTATGCCCATCCGTCACCACCAACAACCCAAACAGACTTCTTGATGAAGTAGTCGGCTTTCTTGGTCAGGTCTTCCACAAGAGCCTTCACCTCGCCATTGGCGGCAGTGTAAGCCTTGAGAGCTTCGCTCAATGCCTTGGAAGCCTTCTTGGAGCCTTCGGCATCGTTCTTGGCTGCAATCCATGCTTCAGCAGCGGCTTTCAGTTCGGCAGAAACATCCTGAGCCAGAAGCTTGGTAAGGCTCTGCTCGATATTGTCACGAATCTGCTTCACACCCAGTGCCATACCTAAGCCAAACTCAGCGTTATCCTCGAAGAGGGAGTTGGCCCATGCGGGACCCTTGCCTTCGCTGTTGGTAGTATACACGGTAGCAGGTGCGGAACCACCCCAGATAGAGGAGCATCCGGTTGCGTTGGCGATAAGCATTCTGTCGCCGTACAGCTGAGTGATAGCCTTAAGGTAAGGTGTTTCACCGCAGCCTGCGCATGCGCCGGAGAACTGAAGCAGGGGCTGTGCAAACTGGCTGTTTTTAACAGTGGTAAGAGGAGCCAGGTCACTCTTGTAGGAAACATGGTTGGATACATATTCCCAGTTAGGAACCTCAGCAGGAGTCTGGGTTTCAATAGGCTTCATAACCAGAGCCTTACCCTTGGGAGCAGGGCACACATCAGCGCAGTTGCCGCAGCCTGTACAGTCAAGAGTGGACACCTGGATCTTGTACTGAAGTCCTTTAAACTGAGGGCCGGACGCGGGAAGAGTAACAAAGGACTCCGGAGCAGCAGCCTTTTCTGCTTCATTGAGCAGGAAGGGACGAATAACTGCGTGGGGACAAACATAGGAGCACTGGTTACACTGAATACAGTTTTGGGGTTGCCATTCGGGTACGGTTACGGCAATACCGCGCTTTTCAAAAGCAGAGGTGCCCATGGGGAAGGTACCGTCTTCAATGCCCTTAAAGGTGCTGACAGGAAGTTCGTCGCCCTTTTGAGCGTTCATGGGTTCAACCACCTTGGTGATGAACGCAGGCTTCTTGCTCTCAACAACAGCTTCTTCTCCGTCCTTAGCGGTCTTCCAACTGTCGGGTACGGTAATCTTTTTAAGTGCGTCAATGCCCTTATCTACGGCCTTGTAGTTCATATCAAGAACAGCCTGGCCTTTTTTGCCGTAAGACTTGTCAATACCTTCCTTCAGGTACTTGATGGCATCCTCAATGGGGATAACCTTGGCAAGCTTGAAGAAAGCAGCCTGCATGATCATATTGATGCGGTTGCCCAAGCCAATTTCAACAGCAATATCCGTAGCATCGATGGTATAGAAGTTGATTTCATCATTGGCAATCTGGCGCTTTAAGTCGGCAGGAAGCTTTTCATCCAGCTCAGCTTCGGTCCATTGGGTATTGAGAACGAAGTCGCCGCCTTTTTTAAGGCCGTGAATGAGGTCATACTTGCCAACATAGGACTGGTTATGGCAGGCAATATAATCCGCCTCGTCAATGAGGTAGGTAGAACGGATTTTAGCCTTGCCAAAACGAAGGTGGGAAACGGTAATACCGCCCGACTTCTTAGAGTCATAGGAGAAATAGCCCTGTGCGTAAAGGTTTGTCTTGTCACCGATGATTTTAATAGCGCTCTTGTTGGCGCCTACGGTACCGTCGGAGCCCAGACCCCAGAACTTGCAGCGGATAGCGCTCTTGTCCTCTGTGACAATACGGGAACCGGAGGTAAGGGAGAGATGGGTTACATCGTCTACAATACCAATTGTAAAATTATCACGGGGCTTGTCTGACTTAAGGTTTTCATAAACGGCAAGAATCTGATTTGGCTTGGTATCCTTTGAGCCAAGACCATAACGGCCGCCTACGATAACAGGCCTTAAATCGCTGTTATAGAAAAGGTTCTTAACATCCAGGTGCAAGGGCTCAGCCATGGCGCCGGGTTCCTTTGTTCTGTCAAGAACAGCAATTTTCTTTACGGTTTTGGGAATAACATCAAAGAAATACTTAGCGGAGAAGGGCCTGTAGAGGTGAACCTTTACAACGCCAACCTTTTCGCCTTTAGCGCGAAGGAAGTCAATAACTTCTTCAATGGTTTCGGTTACGGAACCCATAGCTATGATAATATTCTCAGCCTCGGGATCACCATAATAGTTAAAGGGCTTGTAATCACGGCCGGTAAGCTCGGAAACCTGCTTCATGTAATCGGCAACAACATCGGGAACCGCATCATAGAAGGGGTTGCAAGCTTCTCTTGCCTGGAAGAAAATGTCCGGATTCTGAGCTGTACCTCTTGTTACAGGATGCTCAGGGCTCAGCGCACGGCTGCGGAAATCCTCAATGGCTTTCCAGTCAACCAGCTTGGCCAGATCGTCATATTCCAGCACGTCAATTTTCTGAACTTCCGAGGAGGTTCTGAAACCGTCGAAGAAATGCAGGAACGGCACACGACCCTTAATAGCCGAAAGATGGGCTACACTGGCAATATCCATTACTTCCTGAACGCTGCCCGATGCCAGTAATGCAAAACCAGCCTGGCGGGTAGACATAACGTCGGAGTGATCGCCGAAAATGTTGAGGGCGTGGGATGCCAGCGCACGGGCCGAAACATGAAATACGCCGGGAAGCAATTCACCGGCTATCTTGTACATATTAGGGATCATGAGAAGAAGTCCCTGAGACGCCGTATAAGTGGTGGTAAGCGCACCTGCCTGTAAAGAACCGTGTACGGCTCCGGCAGCTCCGGCTTCCGACTGCATCTCGACAACCTTTACAGGCTGGCCGAAAATGTTTTTCTGGCCACGGGCTGCCCATTCGTCGGTGGATTCGGCCATGGTGGAAGACGGTGTGATGGGATAAATCGCCGCAACTTCCGTAAAGGCATAAGCTACGTGAGCCGCAGCGGTGTTACCATCCATAGTTTTCATTTTTTTTGCCATGAAATTCCCTCCTTGCATGGAATGCAAAAATGTACATTGTATACACGACGAGGAATTTAGTATCCTCTTTATTATGGACGTTCACGGAATATTATATCATAGTTTTTAGCAGGAACAAGAAAAAATTTGAAACCGTTGATAAAGAATTAACAAAAAAACGGCCAAAGAGAGAGCTAAATGGACTAAAAAAATTTGCGATATTGCCGTATTCTTTTTTGGTAAAGCTCCAGCTCCGGCTTTGTCATTACATTAAGGTATTCCTTAATATTGGTGTTTACCTTTTTTCCGCTCTGCTCATCCCCGGGAAGGCCAACGGGAAAGACCATCTTCTCTTCGTTGGGCATGTACGTTTCCCAGCGAATGACCAAATCATCCTCCGCTGTAAAAATCCCCTTATTTATAAGGCCTCCGCTTATTTTTTCCGCAACCCGGACAGCACCGGCTCTTCCGGTTGCGGGAAGTGATACGCAAAGATAGTTCCCCATCATACCATAGAGCTTGTCTGAATTTCGCAGTACGGAGCGAACGGCTCCCACCAGCTCCTCACTGCAAGCTTTCACAGGATAGCCGTTTAAGTCAATGAGAATAATGCTGTGATAGTCTTCCTCCGTATAGGCCTGCATCAAATCCTTTTCTATATCGGCAAGAAGCTCCTGAGGGAAATCCGGCAGAGCATTCAAAGAAGGCATAAGAACCTCTACCCCGGGCCCTCCGCTTTTTAAGCGGTGATAATAAGGAGCTAGCTTTTCCTTTATTCTGGCTCCGTAAAGCTCCCTGCCAAAGGAAAGGTATAAAACATCCGGAATGCCATGGCGAACGGCAAACCCCACCACGTCGGCAGTATCCTTCGAAACAATTCCCATAATTGGTAATGGGGCTTTATTACGGGGTTTTATTCTTTCAAGAAGCCGCAGCTCATTTTTTAGAAGAGGGATAACCGCTTCTGTAATTTCTACAATAAAAAGACCTGCCGATGATTCGTAAACCTCCATTTTAAGGCCTAGATCCCCATCGTCCAGTATTTCAACCGCGTCAAAGGCATTTTCATCTATGGAACGCAGCAATACACCTTTTAAAAACCGGTTATTTATTTGTATGAATATCTTCTTTTTCATGTGCTATCCTTTGCATTAATCAGGCAAAATCCGTTTTGCTTGGTCTTCGCTGTTTTGTCTTTAGCAGCGGAAAACGTTTCGTAATGCTGTTATCAGCATACTTAATGAAATATGAATCGGCATTTCCCGGTTTTGTATTTATAGGTCTGAGGTCCCAATATCAAGTTTTTGATAACTTTTTTCATGCTATACCCTCTTTTTTTAACCAAAAAGGGCTCCCCCGGCCTTTTTTTAGCCGGTGAAAGCCCTTTTATTGATACCTGCCTTTTTAGTTTAAGACGGGAGATTAACTGAGTGTTCCCCAGCGCCCGATTAATCTGTCACAGGAATTAAAATTTCCACCCTGCACCGATCCTTTGTCTCATCCCACTCGAGATAGCGCTCGATGGTGGGCAAATCACGCTGCTTATAGGTGCTCTGGGGCATAAATTCACCGTAAATCCGCCCCCATGTATCGCCTAAAGTCTTTTCCGATATAGCCCCATTGGCCTCAAATACCAGCCAGCCGGATTTGGGTACAATATAGGAGTCAAAGCCTGCCGGACTTTCACCGTCATATTCATACGCACACATGTAGTCGTTGTTTCCATCATCGTCAAAGCCAAAGCAAAGGCCAAGGGAGATAAAGCCTTTTCCGGCGGTCTCATTCATTTTCTCAATTGAACCGTCACTTTTTATAACTGCCCAGGTACCGCCTGCCTGCGGGGTTTTCATTCGGAATCCGGCCACGTTGAAGGCTTCCCGCTCAATCCATTTGTAGTCCATTTCATTCACTCCTTTAATGGTTAAAGTAAAGTGAAGGCGCGAATAGAATTTGAGAGGACATCCTGTCCTTCGCGCAGCTGCCGGGGATGTGCCGTGCATGCGTTTAAAGGCTACGGCAAAGGCATCTGCGGATTCGTAGCCGTAATCCATGGCAATATCCAAAATCCGCCTTGTTCCTTTTTGTATCTCGTCGGCTGCACAGGTAAGCTTCCTTCTTCGAATGTATTCACCCAGCGGAAACCCCGTTATCTGAACGAAAGACCTCTGAAAAACCGATATGGGGCATGCTGTCAGCCTGCTTATAACCTCCGGATCCA
>JAFADM010000487.1 GCA_023424865.1 Bacillota bacterium
CCGCAGCGCCGGTTATTACCTCTGAGAATGCACGAATTGTCAATCCTACCTCTCAGGTTGTTGCAGGCGGTGCAGCTCTTGCTTTCTCCATAAGCATTATAAATGGAACTTCTATCAGCCATACCGCTGGTTCAGCAAATATCGTGCTGGCTCCGGATCATACCTATTATGCTTTTTATGAAACTGCATCGAATCTTGGAAATAATGGGGAGGGTGATGCTATCATCCAACTCTCATTAAATGGGGCACTGATATTAGGCACACAAAGCTATTTCAGAAACCTTGCTTCATTGGCAACGCCAACTATCAGGCTTACTTTGAGTTCGGGTGCTGTTTTTAGCACAGGCGCAGATCCCAATATTCTCACATTGGTAAACCCTGCCGGTCATTCGATAACCTATGAGGGCTCTGTGTTAAATATTATAAGACTGGATTGAATAAAGAGAGCCTGTAATGCTTTAAAAAGGCTGAATCCTGCAGTTGCCTCGTGACTGCAGGATTCAGCCTTTATTATGAAATAACAAGGTTTAGCCAAAAGCAAAAACGATAAGCCTTCAAATGATAGAAATTTGGGTTTGCCAACCATATTACAAAGGAGATTCCTAGATGGACAATGAAAGTCCAGCACACAAGCAGGAACTGCAAAAATCACATTGTGCTTGCAATAGGGTCAATCAGCCTCAGGGATATAGGTTCTGTCGTTGGTTATTCCCGCCGAGGCCATAACATTGAGGAATAGCATTACATTCTATAGATATTGACAGAGAAGCAGAATCGATTTATAATATGTATACATATTATATGTGTACATATTATATTGCCATGACTATCTATAGGAATAATAGCTTTGATAGGAGGATTTTTTTTGGAAATACAGCAGTCTTTGGGGTATCTTCTCAATACAAGCGCAAGATTAATAAAAAGAAAACTTGATCTATTACTTAAAAATTATGACATTACAACTGCACAATGGGCCGTCTTAAAATTATTATCATTGGAAGATAATTTATCACAAGCGGAAATTGCCGATAAACTAAATACGGATAGAGCGACATGCGGAGCTGTCATTGATAAGCTCATAGCAAAAGGATTATTGCAAAAGGAATTGTTTGAAAATGATCGCAGGAGCTATCGTGTGAAAATTTTACCAGTAGCAGTTTCGATTGCAAATGAAGTTTCTTTGTTAGCTCAAAATGTAAATTGTTCAGCTGTTAAGGGGTTAACTGATACTGAAATTAGTGTATTTAACAGATGCTTAAATATTGTAATATCAAACTTGGGAGGCGGGAAGAATGACATGGGTGTTTGAAATTATCCGAGCATTTTTTGTTGCTTTTGGAGCTATGCAAACAATATCAAATTTCATTTATTTGTTAAAAAGTAATGGACTTGAATTGGCTGGAAAGCAACACAGGGAACTGCCTGATAACACCACGAACAAGCAAATAAAAACAAAAATCCTATGTATGTTTTCATTTGGCATACTTTTTTTATCAACAGGGTTGTTTTCATACCTTTCTTATTCTTACTACGAATTCGGTTTTATTTTTATTTTAGGTGCTTATACCCTGTATACTTTGGTTGAAGCTATCTATTACAGATTTTGGAGAACATTTGGGGCTTTTATAATATCAGCTATGTTATTGCTTATTTTAGGTCTTGCCATAAATGCAAACGCTGCTCCATTAGCCACAAATAAGGCAATAGAAGAAGTGAATCAAATTTGTAATGTACCTTTTGGCTTGACGCTGCCGGAATCCGAGCTGAAAAATACAGATAAATATGTCAGGAATGAAGGGTTCGGATGCTACATCCTAGAAAACGACGATGTTTCCTTTACCTTAGGAGGGTACCCCGATTCCCTTGACAAATATCATATTATTGAATATCAAATTAAAACAACAAAATACACCCTTATGGGACTTTCGGTTGGCTGCACTCTTGATGAGGCTGACAAGGTAATGAAGCAATATGGGTATACCATTTCAACTGAGGATAACTGGCGGAGCCGATACACAAAAAACGGCGTTAGAATAGGAATAAGTTTAAACGACGATGCCATTGTTCTATTTCATGTATCTGTCGAAGTTACAAACAAAGAAAATATTAGTTTTTAATGCAGAACAAAAAGATTTGGCAGCAATAAGGGCTTGCTGTCAGTGAAGAACGGACGGCAAGCCCGAGAAGCTTTGACTTCATGGTTAATTCAACTTAATAACATAGGCGTGTTCGCAGGGAGGCGCATCCGGCAGATGAATAATAAGGGCTTTGTCGGTTTGTTCATAAGCGGGAACCACATCAGTGCCAAGGAGGGATATGCTGCGTATCCCAGGAAGCAGTCCACCCGTTCGGAAGGCTTTGATAGTAAGGGTTTTAGTTTCAGGCCACCCCAGAGAAATGGCATAAACGCATCCGTCCTTTTGTGTAAAGCGAAAATCCTCATGGGTAAAGGAGATGCTGCGAATGTCCGCCGCTATTCCCTCATCCAGTTGTTTGCCCAGCTTTTCCAGATCATAATCTTCATTGCGGACAGAGGTGGGGCCTTCAGATGAAATGATGTAGGGGCGGGTCCCATAAATAGCCTCTCCGTTTACTTTGAGCCAGTCGCCTATTTTATGCAGCTCCTTGACAGCGTCAGGATGAAAGGTTCCGTCTGCGTAAGGGCCGACATTTAAAAGCAGATTGCCGTTTTTAGCTGTCACATCGCATAATTGATGGATGATAAGACCGGCGCTTTTATATTTGGGGTTTTGAACCATACTCCAGGTGATATTGTCTTCAAGCCGGTCGTCCGTTTGCCATGGATAGGGCTTCGGTTCGGAAAAACGACCGCATTCTATATCAAATACGCCCATTCCTTCCGGAAGATCCTGCTGCTTGTAGGAAAGGACAATGCCTTCCGGAGGCGAATTGCGGCGGCAAAGGTCTACCATTTGGTAACGATAGGGCTCTCCGATAATATTGGTACGACTGTCAAAATAGACAATATCGGGACGGTACAGTTCAACCACTTCCTTAACCTTGTCCAGCCACATCTGATTAAAACGGTTGTCGGGAAGTCGCCAGGGCATATAACGGTTTGTTTCCAGGGGCAGCGCTTCCCAGTAGTATTTTTCATTGGCAGGGTCATACACGTCTGCGTTAGGATCCGTTGACATAAACCAACCCCAAAGCCATTGATGGTGAAAGGTTGCCAGTACCTTAATCCCGCGTTTGCGAAACGCGGACGCGCATTCTCCCGTGACATCCCGGCCCGGACCGCAATTTACAGAGTTGACAGGGTTTACTTTACTGTTCCACATGGAGAAATTGTCCGCGTGCTCCGTCACAGGACCCGCATATTTTGCCCCGGAACGCACAACAAGTTCCGCCCATTCGTCAGCGTTAAAGCGTTCTCCTTTAAAAAGAGGGATAAAATCCTTATAACCGAACTTACTTGGAGCGCCGTAGGTTTCCGTATGGTATTTATGCTGCGAAAGGCCCTTGGCATACATATTACGGGAATACCATTCGTTTTCGCAGGCGGGAACACTGTAGGGACCCCAGTGGAAGAACAAACCGAATTTGGCATCTCGAAACCAATCCGGAACCTGCTGACTAAGGGCGTTCCAATTTAAATTCATGCTCATTTGAATACCTCACTTTTCCGTCTTTGTTTTTGAATAAATCCCCATTTGAGCGGCGTAGCGATTGACGGATTCCACATATTCGTCAAGGCCCAGCCTGCGTAGCCGGGTGATGAGATTATCCCAAAGGCCGGCAGGATCACCGTCCTCGATAATAATTTGGGTAACCTCTCTTGAGATGAGCGAAGGAGTAAAAATCTTTGATTCAGGCTTAATCATGCTGATGATTTCTTCCGGCCGCTCTACGGACAGGGTATGCTCCTGGCTCCATTTAAGGGCGTCATAAGCTAATTGGGCGGCATAGGACCCATAGCGCAGGACATTTTGTTCATTGGGGATGAAATCCTCCTCCGTGCCGCCCCAGGAGGCCAGGCTTTCAAAAAGGCTCAGGGACGCGTAACGATTGTTGAGGATGCCGGTAAGAGAATCGGAGGAGGTGTCGATAAGACAGGTGAACCTTCCGTTGTCCAGGCTGTAGTCCTCCTTTTCAAGTCCGAAGCGGGTGAGCATCCACCCCTCGTCAGACAGCAGATAATTAAACAAATGAAGAATCCGGTCCGTTTTTTTATCGTCAAGCCGGGAGGAAAAAAGCGTTTCGGACCAAAAGGAGGTGCTGGAATTACTGTAATACTTGCCGTCGGTTGCAGGAAAAATGTTCAGAAGCCCTACGCATTCCTCAAAAGAAGCGTTATCCCCATCATGGTACTGATTCCAGTAAAGCTCCACTTCTGCAATCGTGGCAGGGGAGATCTTGTACTCTAAAGCACCCAGCTTTCCCTTCGCGAAATCATAGACCACATCCGCGGGCTTTTTCAAATGAAAGGCGGGATCAAGTCCGCCTGTTTCGTAGAGCTTACGAAGGGCAAGCACAATTTGGAGGTATCCGTCGGAAAGATAGGTTGGTATAAATCTTCCTCCTTCATCCGTCCAGGAGACGATGTTAAGCTGTGGGGCGACACCAAGGGCCAGCCATTTTCCAAGCACAAGCCTGTTGCCGCAATTAAAGCCGATGGTATCTTTTATTCCGTTTCCGTCAGGATCGTTATTGGCAAAGGCAGAGGCCATTTCAATGAATTCCTCAAGTGATTTGGGCTCCCCAAGCCCCAAGCTTTTCAGCCAATCCTTCCTTACAATAAGCCCGGCATCGGATGAGCCCAGAGTCGGATCCACAAAGGACATGCGCGGAAAGGTATAAATGCGTCCGTCACTGTAGGTTATCTGATTGCGAAGCATTTCTACCACACTTTCAACCTCCGGATAGCTGGAAAGATCGTCGGGAAGGGGACGAAGAAGCCCTCTTTCCACCATGGAGGACAGGCGGAAATCACCGCCTGTGGAAGCGCCGGATATAGCCGTTGCCGGAAAAATATCCGGCAGAGTATCGGAAACCGCCATAATCAGGTACTGATCGTTATAATTAGACCAGTTGAGGCTGATGGGCTGGATGTTGATGTTGAATTTTTCCTCTATGAAGGACCATAATCTATCCTTGCTCTGGGCGTTTTCCATATTGGTGATATCCCAAAAAGCAATACTCAAATTCATGCTTTCGTAGAATTTAACCTCGTCCTCTTTTGGGGACGACGGATTCTGAAAATGACTGCAGCCTCCTGAAAGAGTGATTAATGTCAAAAGTAAAAAGCATAAGAGGAGATGTTTTTTTCTCATGGGACATCCCCCTTCCGTCGAAAATCGGTGGGGGTAATTTGGCGTATTTTTTTAAACACCTTGGCAAAATAAAAATAATCCTTATAGCCCACCTGTGCTGAAATAGAGGCAATGGGCAAATCCGTACGAATTAAAAGCCTTGCTGCCTCATTAATACGTATGCGCGTCAGGTAATTGCTGAAGGATTCACCTACCTCCTGATTGAAAAGCTGGCTGGCATAATTGGCATTGACATTGCAGTCCTTGGCGATTTGCTGAATGGAAAGATTTTTCGTATAGTTTTTATGGATTAATGTCAGTATTTTCTGTACAATACAGTTTTTCGTTTGCATGGGGGGAATGTCCCTTGCAGCTGCCGCCTCCTGATTTACGGCAAGGGCAGGCAGTAAGGCGGTTTTTTCGCATACATGCCTAAGCTCTATTCTTTCCTGGGCGCGAATAAGGTTTTCGCTGATTTCAGCAGCGGAAAAGGGCTTGAGGCAATAGCCCACAGCATTCTGGTTCATGGCTTTCTGGACATAGGCAAATTCCGCATGTCCGCTGATAATAATACAGACGGTGGGGGCTTTTCTTGCGTTAAGCTCCTGCAGAAGCTCAAGCCCTCCAAAACCCGGCATTTTGATATCAATAAAGGCAACGTCCGGTTTTTTCTCCAGAATGAGTTTTAAACCAAAAGGTCCGTTATACGCTTCACCAATGATGGATAAATCCGGAATTTTGTTTAAAATGGCCAGGAGACTTTTTATAACCCATTTTTCATCATCAATAATAACTCCGGTGTACATGAATGGATACTCCTTTCAGCTAAAGCTCTGAAATTGGCAGTTTATCAGATAGTGATGTTGTAAAGGGGATTTTAATCTGTATATTGGTGCCTGCGCCTTCGGTGGAATCAATAATCATATGGTATTCATCGCCATAGTGAAGCCGTATGCGGCTGTTTACATTACATAAGCCAATGCCTATATCCTCCGTGTCCTCTGTGCCGGTTAAGGGCTCGCTACCGCCCTTGTCCGCCTTAGAGGGTATGGAACCGGCGGAATAAACCCTGTTTCGGAGCTTTTCCAGCTTTTCATGGCTCATACCCACACCGGTGTCATACACCCACATGACAAGAAACTGCTTGTCCGTCGTCTGACAGCAGCCGATTTGCAGTATTCCGCACTCCAGCTTGCTTTCCAATCCATGGACAATGGCGTTTTCCACCAGCGGCTGAAGGATCATTTTTGGAATCAACGCCCCATGCACATTCTCACCCACATGGCATTTAATTTCAAAGCGCCCTTCAAAACGGCAGGATTGAATCATCAAATAGGATTTAACAATGTCCAGCTCCTCCTGTACGGTAACCATTTCTTTTCCCCGGATGCTGTAACGCAGAACAGAAGCCATGGCAAGGGTGATATTGGCAATCTCCTCCGTTCGGCCCTCGGTGGAAATACCGCAAATCAGCGTCAGGGTATTGTAAAGAAAATGAGGGTTTATCTGGCTCCGCAAGAAAGCAAGCTCTGTTTTCCGTGCATAGATCTCTGTTTCATACATTTTTGTATAAGAATTGAAAATACGCTGATTCAGGTTTGCAATTTCATCCAGCATGGCATTGAAGGTGCTCACCAGTACCTCCGATTCATAGGAAGTTATATAGGCCGGATCCATCTCCAATCGTTTTTTTAAGGCGCCTTTTTCGCCTGTGGTTATCTTTTTCATTGCGGTGATTAAATGCTTCAGCGTTCTTGAAAACCTGCTTATGAAAACAGAGTAGACAATGCCTATAACCGCCAGAATGGGAAGGAGCACAATATACTGCCGGTACATTATTTTATTGATTTCCCCGGTTAAGGCGCGTTTTTCAATAAAGGAAACAAGGCGGAAAGGAAGATTGCCTATGGGCACTTCCTCATATTCGTAGCGCTTTATGAACTCCTTTTGCGCCGCAGGGCTTATCCTGCTCTCCGTATAGTCCATAAAGAGGGCTTCCTTTCCCAGAAGCAGCTGGCCGTTTCCGTCAATAATGATGGTATCCAGCATGGAGCCGCTGGGAGAAACCAGAGAGGAGCCCAGGAACCTGGCGGGATCAAGGGCGATGAATACGGCACCGCAGGGTTCCGTACGGGAGATGTCCAGCGGATAAATGTATTTACCGGCTATGAGGTAGGTAAGCCTTTGGGATTGAAAATAGCCCTCCTGCTTGTTGAAAAACCAGGGGCTGGTAGAATACTCGGGCAAGTCAGACACCAGACTCGTAAAAAAGGCGATATCTCCCGTAATATTGGCGTATACCCCATTGAAGCCGATAATAGCGATATCCATGATATATTCCTCCAGGCTTTGGGTGTTTACAAGCTGGATCATCAGATTCTGATTTAACTGGAACTGGTTTACGGCGCCTGTCTCGTTAACATAGCGCTGGACGATTTCGTTGTAGGCCAGACTGGTTGTAAGGTTGGCCACATATTTGTAGTTATTCTGTATTTCATTAATATTATTGCTGGTGATTGTCTCCCGGCTGGTTTTAAGAATCTGGTACTGCAGCTGGTAAAAGGGGAGAAAGCCCGATGCGATCAAAATTAAAAGACAGATGCTCATGAGCGATAGAAGTATCAGAAGCTGCCTTCTGACGGAGTATTTTTTAAAATTCAGTGTCAACTTACGCATCCTCAAATCCCTTCTGTGATTACACTCTTAATGATATACCGTCTGCAAGTTATCTCATATGCAATTGTATCGAAAAAACATGTAATTTTCTCAACTATTTTATCAAAAGGCACAAAAATATAAGATTGCTCCATAATGATCAAAGAAATTGCCATTTTATATTTGGCCATGGGACCTTAAAATGAAACCGGTCGGAATCAGTACCTGATGAAAGGAGTGTACAGCCTTTGGAAAAAACCGCTGCAACCCCTTCACAAAGCAGTGTCAGATCTGAAAGGGGTTCTTTTATCCATGCCGTCAAAGTGTTTTTCAGACTGTTGTACCGGCAGAGGGCGCTTCTGCTTTTATGCCTGCCTGCCACTATATTAACTATTGTTTTTAAATACGGGTCTATGTACGGCATACTTATCGCGTTTAAAAACTACAAAGCATCTCGGGGAATCTGGGGAAGCGAATGGCTGGATCCTATTTATAAAAATTTTGCCACCTTTTTCAGAAACCCGGCATCCATAAGCCTTATCTGGAATACGGTGCGCATAGGGGTTTCAACAATTCTGTTTTCATTCCCCGCTCCCATTATTTTTGCAATTCTTTTAAATGAGCTAAGGGGAAGGTATTTTAAAAAGCTGGTACAGACCGTATCCTACATCCCTCATTTCATCTCCGTTATTGTCGTTGTGGGCATGCTCAACAGCTTTGGTGCAATGGACGGGCTGTTTAACAACCTGAGGGGCATAATCGGCCTGTCAGCCGTAAACATGAATGAGGGTACCCGCTATTTTATGCAGCTTTTTGTGGGTTCCCATGTCTGGCAAACCTTCGGCTGGAGCTCCATTATTTACATAGCGGCGTTATCAAATGTGGATCCCACTTTGTACGATGTAGCCAATATTGACGGAGCAAACCGATGGGATAAAATACTGCACATTGCCTGGCCTACTATTCTTCCAACCACCACCATCCTTTTGATTTTGTCTATGGGCGGTATTTTGAATTCCGATTATCAGAAAATTCTTCTGATGCAGAATGATACAAACCGGCGGGCGGTGGATGTCATTTCCTCCTTTGTTTACCGGGAAGGTATCATGGGCGCACGGTTCGAATACACCACGGCCGCAAACCTGATGCAGTCTGCGGTAGGGTTTCTGCTGGTAATTGCAGCCAATAAGATCACTCAAAAAATCAATGCCGAAAACAGCCTGTGGTAAGGAGGCAACATGATAGCTACTGCAAAGAAAACAAATAAAATTCATGTGGGCAGTAAAGTGTTTGATGTTATGCTGATAGGTTTTATGAGCCTGCTTATGCTTATCATCATTTACCCCTTTATAAATATTATAGCCGTTTCCTTCAGCGG
>JAFADM010000488.1 GCA_023424865.1 Bacillota bacterium
CCAGAAAGGTCATTAACGATCATTCCACCATTAGTGTGCTTATCACGGCAGACGGAACCTTCACACAATTTCCGAGAAATGAGTACGCAGAAGCTGAGGAAGCGGTTGTCAAAGAGCTCAAGCTTGCCGGTAAGCCCTTTGCCATTCTTTTAAACAGCGCGAATCCGGATTCTCCTGAGACCAGGCAGTTAGCCAAGGAATTGAGTGAAAAATACAATAAGCCCACAATTCCGGTAGATTGTCTCCATCTTAACATGCAGTCGATTAATAAGATTATGAATGGCTTGCTCCTGGACTTCCCGGTTAAGGAAATCAGCTTTAATCTTCCTGGATGGATTCTTTCACTGGATCACGATCATTGGCTCAGAAAAGAGCTGGTAGCTGCCATCAAGGACTCCTTCAATGACCGCTCCACCGTACAAAATGCCTATGATGCTGCCGATAAGCTTAAGCTTTATGACTTTTTGAACCGTGCAGCCATTAATGATGTGAAAATGGGTACGGGCGAAATCAATATGGAGCTGAAGCCTGCCGACGGTTTGTTCTATCGCATCGTTAAGGAAGATACCGGACTTGAGATTGACGGTGAACAGGCGCTGTTTACGGTTCTCAGAGATCTTTCAAACATCCGGGAGGAATATATGAAGGTGGAAAACGCCCTGTCCGAGGTACGTAAAAAGGGCTATGGCGTGGTTACTCCCAAGCTTGATGAGCTCACTCTGGAGCCGCCGGAAATTGTTCGCCAGGGAACTCGCTTCGGTATTAAGCTAAGAGCAAGTGCTCCTTCCATTCATATGATACGGGCGGATATTGAAACGGAGATCGCACCCCTTGTAGGCAGTGAAAAGCAGTCTGAGGAGCTGGTAAGTTATCTTTTAAAGGAATTCGAGGGGACCCCGGAGAAATTATGGGAATCCAACATATTCGGCAAATCTCTTTATGAGCTCATTACGGAAGGCTTGCAAAATAAGCTTTACAGAATGCCCGAAGACGCACAGCTTAAGCTTCAGGAAACCTTGCAGAAAATTATTAACGAAGGAAGCGGCGGGCTTATCTGCATTATTTTATAATATAATATAAAAAGATTCAGGAAATAAATTGTCCTTAGTGAAAAAAGCCTGTAAAGTGTCTATACAAAGCATTTACGGGCTTTTGTTTTACTCTTGTTGCAGTATCGATATGGGCAATTAGGGTATTTTTATGGGATATTTATTAATTAGATGGATTTATTTAAAAGCGAAGTGGTATAATATTCATGTATAGATAATAAAACATTGCAAATAAAAACATGGGAATTTAAGTGAAGGAAAATGCCAATTCCTGAAAGGAGTATCAAATGAATCAGGAAACAACACCCGAAATAAAAAGACGCCCGGGAAGACCCAGGAAAAATCCCGAAGCCCAGCAGGCAGAACCAACAGCACAGGTAGTTAAAAAGCCCAGGGGGCGCAGGCCTGGCAGTAAAAACAAAAATTCTGCGACTGCAAAAGGGGATAAAAAAAGCGTGACAGCGGTATCCACGGGAACCGAGCTGCAGTACAAGCCCATAAATGCCTGGGACAGCCCGATTTATGATAAAAAAACCGTTTTCAAATTTGCAGACGGTTACAGAAATTTTCTCAACAAGGCGAAAACAGAACGTGAATTTATTAAGGAAGCCCATCAACTGGCTGAAAAAAACAGCTTTAGGGATCTTGACGTCATTATTAAAAACGGTGAAACCTTAAAGGCGGGGGACAGGGTTTACCGAATTGTTAAAGAAAAGCTCATGCTTGTTTCCGTTATCGGTAAAAAGGGTCTGGAAGAGGGTACCCGTATTGTCGGCGCCCATGTGGATTCACCCAGAATTGACATTAAGCAAAACCCGCTTTACGAATCGACGGATATGGTGTTTTTAAAAACCCATTATTACGGCGGTATCAAAAAGTACCAATGGGTGGCCATTCCTTTGGCACTTCATGGTGTAATTATTAAAGGAGACGGAACAACTGTTGAAATCAACATTGGTGAGGAAGACAATGATCCGGTTTTCACCATAACCGATTTGCTGCCACATCTGGCCAGGGAGCAGTATGACAAGAAGCTCAGTGACGCCTTCTCAGGCGAAGCTATGAATGTTCTTATAGGCTCCCAGCCCCTTGCGGAAAAGGATGCCAAGGATCGCTTCAAAAATAATATTTTACAGCTTTTAAATGAAAAATACGGTATTGTCGAGGAAGACCTCATTTCCTCCGAACTGGAGCTGGTTCCTGCGTTTAAGGCCAGAGATATTGGCTTTGACAAGAGCATGATCGGCGCATATGGCCATGATGACAGGGTGTGTGCGTATCCTGCGCTTATCGCGGCACTGGATTTGGAAGCACCTGAGTACACGGCACTTACCGTCCTTACGGACAAAGAGGAAATAGGAAGCGTGGGAAACACCGGTGCGGAATCCCGAGCCCTGGAAAACTTCCTTGCCGATTTGTGTGCCCTCACCTCGAAAGCGCCATACACTGATCGCATGCTGCGGTTGTGCCTGGATCGTTCTAAAATGCTTTCAGCAGACGTTAACGCTGCTGTTGACCCCAATTATGAAGGAACCCACGATAAAATGAATGCAGGCTACCTGGGTAAAGGGCTGGCCATTATGAAATTCAGCGGTTCCAGAGGCAAGTCCGGTGCAAGCGACGCTCACGCGGAATTTTTAGGTGAAATCCGCAGGCTCCTTAATGCCAATAAAATACCCTGGCATATTACGGAGCTTGGCGCAGTGGATAAGGGCGGAGGAGGCACCATCGCCATGATGATCGCCAATCTTGGTGTTGACGTCATCGATGTAGGAGTTCCTGTGCTTTCCATGCATGCACCTTTTGAAATTGTAAGCAAAATTGACGTGTATGCCGCTTATAAAGGCTATGTGGCTTTCTTTAGGTAAGAGATCCAGAAGCCACGTTATCACGTTATATTATTAAGGATACTGTAAAAACAGTATTGAATCATAATACAGAATACAGAAAATCCGGCTGTAGGAATTTTACTTACGCCGGATTTTTTATTGTAAAACATCAATCCTTATATAGTTAGATTGTTTAAAATTTGCCATAAAGTTCCCAGGACCCGTTCATAATTTATATTTGTGTTAATCGGCAGGGGCCTTATTTTATTGAAACAAATTGAAATAAATTGAAACAAAAGGCAAGCGGGATGTGTCTAAAGCATGTAGGAGGTCGGTGAGATGCGTTCTCTTGAAAAGTTGGATTCAAATCCCCACGGAGATCCCCATAGAGAGATTACAAGGCTTATTGAGGTATATGGAAACGCACTTCTTCGTATGTGCTTTGTGTACCTCAAAGACTACCAGCTTGCAGAAGATGCGGTTCAGGATACTTTTGTCAAAGCGCTAAAGGGTTATTCCGGATTTTTAGGAAAAGCTGAAGAAAAAACATGGTTGATGCGTATTGCAATCAATACCTGTAAAAATTACCTGCGAGGTACCTGGTATCGGCATATTGAACCGGGAAAGGCTCTTGATCAGATTCCCAGCGAACCGGATCCCCATTTTGAAAGGGATAACAGCCTGGTTCTTGAAATTATGAAATTAGCACCAAAATACCGGGAGGTTATTTTACTGTTTTATTATCAGGATATGAAAATACGTGAAATAGGAAATGTCCTGAAAATTCCTGATTCGACGGTTTCAATACGGCTGAAGCGTGCGAGAGCTATTTTGAATAATCGATTGAGGGGGTGGTATGATGTTTAAAAAAGCAGGAATAAAAGAAAGTATTAATGGGAGGCTTAAAAACTTAAAAACGGAGGCTAATTTTGAGTTTGTCATTTTGGAAGGATTGAAATTGAATGATAAATTTGCAGCAGAGAAATTCACGGCAGAGCAACTAAGGAATAAGGGAAAAAGGCCTTGGAACGGCCAGCCTTGTGGACTTATGACTAACAGGACAACACGTCCGTTATTTGCAGTCGGCATTATTCTATGCCTTCTTTTACTCATTATACCGGTAACGGTTTTAGGTATACCGGGATTTCAAAGGCTTATCGAACTCTTAAGTCCCAATATAGTTAATTATTTACAGCCTGTAATGCTATCTAGCGAAGATGAGGGGATAAAATTGGAGGTGTTGGCCGCAGTCAGCGATGATGATAATGTTGTTGTGTTTTTGACTTTACAGGATTTAACCAGTGACAGACTTGATAATACAACAGATCTGGAAAGCTATTATATCGATAAAGTAGCAGGCAATCACAGTCAGCTTTTAACTTATGATGAAGAATCAAGAACTGCTACGTTTCAGCTCACCGGTTCGGGCGGTGTGGCTTTAAAAGGTAAAAAGATAGGTTTAAACCTTATGACGATTCTAAGTAAAAAGAGTAAAAATGAAAGACTTAAATTAAATTTACCTTTAGATGAAATATTGGGTGACAGAACAGCAGAAACAATAACTCTGGACAGCAGCCAAACCGGAGAGGGCGGAGGCACACTGTACCATGAAATTACAGGAGCCGGTACATTCAAGGCGTTAAAGCCAGATGCAATGAACCTGGAAATACCTGACTTGGATTATGCTGTTGTATCGAACATAGGTTTTGTTGACGGGCGGCTTCGGATGCAGTTAAAGTGGGCCAATGGCAATGCCAGGGGGCATTTGTTCAGTGAGAGTAAAGTAGATGATAGCCAACGTGAAGATTATGCAACTTATTTCACCTTTATGAATGATAAGGGCGAAAGCTACAGTGAGTTCGTTTTCGATTTACCTGAAGAGGATATAAAAGAAAACCTTGATTCTATAGTACTTTACGGAAGGTTCGTAAATCCGGAGGTTGTTCTAAACGGAAATTGGGCTGTTACATTTGAGATAAATCCTATGGAACAAAAACAGGCTGAATGTGATATTGATCTTGGGTTTGTAAGGCTTAACAGTGTAACGGTTTCACCTTTAGGGGTATCAGTGGTTGGGACGGGGTTGGAGATAGACTTCGAATCCTTTAATTTAGACAAGGATTATATTTCATTAAATATAAAAGAGTATACCCATGACATAAGTTCGGTAAATCAAAACATACAAACCGTACGCTTAAAATATCTGCATTTTACTCCACTTTCGGTTCAAAAAATAAAGTATATTATTATAAACGGAATTACAATTCCATTGGAATAACACCGCTGAAATTAATCATCCGTTTCTTCTTCAACAGAAACTTCAGTTTTTTCCCCTTTCCTTTTGCTGCGCTCTTTTTGATTAAAGGTGACGGAGGAGAGGGGATTGCTTTGTACTGCTTTTCGGAGCTGGTCATTGTCCACATGGGTGTAAATTTCTGTAGTAGCAATGCTTTCATGACCCAGAATGGACTGAAGAGCGCGTATATCCACACGGCCATGCTTATACATCAGTGTTGCTGCCGTGTGGCGCAGCTTGTGAGTGGAATATTTGTCCGGGTCCAGGCCGGCAGAGCCGATGTATTTTTTTACCAGATATTGTACGGTTTTGGGACTTATGCGCTGCTTGCGTTC
>JAFADM010000107.1 GCA_023424865.1 Bacillota bacterium
AAGGATACAGGTATCGGCATTCCTGCCGATCACACCGCCAGAATATTCGAGCGCTTTTACCGGGTGGATAAAAGCCGATCGAGGGAAATGGGCGGAACAGGCCTGGGGCTTTCCATTGTAAAGCATATTGCCCAATTGTACGGCGGTTCTGTTAGAGTGGAAAGCGAAGAGGGAAAGGGCAGCGAGTTTATTGTATTTTTGCCCGACTAGCTATATAATCAAAACCGTCTTTAAAAGCAATGGTGAATTTCCCCATAAACCGGGAGCAGACAAAAAGACCGGTTGGGGGATATATAGAAAGAGCGGTTTATTTGTATATAAACGGGATATTTTATTGTAATTCCCGTAAAAGGCAGACGAAAGGAACGTTAGAAGATGACCTACTTGTTTAAAAATGCAACGGTTGTGACTATGAATTCAAAAAGAGAGATATTAACCGGTGCCGAGGTTCTTGTCTCCGAAGGAAAAATAAAGGCCGTGGGCAGGGTAAGCCCCCAGGAAGGGGAAAAGGCTACGGTCATCGATGCCTCAGGTAAGCTTTTAATGCCCGGTCTTATAAACTGCCACTGTCATGTTCCCATGACACTGCTTCGCAATTATGCCGATGATCTGGATCTTCAGTCCTGGCTTTTCAAGCATGTTTTTCCCGCAGAGGATCAATTGACGGCAGAGGATGTTTACTGGGGAAGTCTCCTGGGCATCATGGAAATGTTGGCCTCCGGAACCACCTGCTTTGCCGATATGTACTTTTTTATGGATGCCATTGCTTCGGCGGTTGCCGATTCCGGCATAAGGGCACAGCTCTCCAGAGGTGTAACCAATGGAGGAGACCCTGCCGGGTTTGACAGCCATTCGGGCATTGTGGAAGCTGTGGAATTCTATAAAAAGTGGAACGGAGCCGCAGAAGGAAGGATTCAGGGAGCTTTTGCGCCCCACGCCCTTTATACCTGCGAGCCGGACTTTATAAGGTATATCCGGGATCTGGCTGAAAAATACGACGCTCCCATTCACACCCATGTGGATGAAACCCGGGTTGAGCATGAGGATTGCCTGAAAAAACACGGAAAGACGCCTGCACGGCATTATTACGATTTGGGGCTTTTTGAAAGAAAGTCCCTGGCAGCCCACTGTGTCTGGATAACACCGGAGGATATTCTCTTATTGAAGGAAAAGGATGTCGCCTTTGTTCACAACCCGTCCAGCAATTTAAAGCTGGCCAGCGGCATCGCTCCTGTACCTGAGGCCAGGGCTGCGGGCGTTAACGTAGTATTAGGCACTGACGGGGCGTCCAGCAACAATAACCTTAATATGTTTGAGGAAATGAACCTGGCGGCCTTCATTCATAAGGGTACCCGCCATGATCCCCTGGCTATAAGCGCTCTTGAGGCTTTGGAAATGGCAACCCTGGGCGGCGCAGCGGCACTGGGGCTTACCCCCGATGTGGGCTCCGTGGAGGAAGGGAAAAAAGCGGATCTTATCCTTTTAAACCTGGAAAAGCCTCACTTCAAGCCCATGTACAATGTTGTTTCCGCTTTGGCCTATTCGGCCCAGGGAAGCGATGTGGAAATGACCATGGTGGATGGCCGGATTCTTTATAATAAGGGTGCATTTCCCCTCCTGGATAAGGAGAGGATATATAGGGGCGCAACTGCTTTTGCTGAAAGGCTTACAGGGAAAAAAGCATAAAAAAATGGATTGGATTTGCATTTAGAGTCGTTCAGTGAGATAATCGTAAAGGTAACAAGAAGCAAGTCCTTTTAAAGGACTTCCTAAAGTATGACGCCGGAGTTGAGAAAGTTGAATCCCAAACTCAAGGATGAACAAACGGATAAATTATTTGAGGCCATACTGGCGCTGGAAACCCTGGAGGAGTGCTACAATTTCTTT
Organism: Bacillota bacterium; assembly: GCA_023424865.1. The sequence goes on from JAFADM010000107.1 coordinate 1,888, forward strand.
GAGGACATCGGAACGATTTCCGAGATAAAGTCCTTTGCACAGCGCTTCACGGTGGCACGCATGCTGACAGAGAAGAAGACCTATCGTGAAATACATGAAAAAACGGGGGCCAGTGAAGCAACCATCAGCAGGGTCAACCGTTCGTTGCTCTACGGTGCCGACGGATACAGGCTTGTTCTGGAACGTGTAAATGAAAAGGAGAAATCATAATGCGGAAAATCCTGGAAAAATTATTCGGAAATTACGCTGAAAAAGAATTAAAGCGCATAAATCCTCTGGTGGACGCCATTGAGGCTCTTGAGCCTAAAATGAAGGAGCTGTCCGATGCGGAGCTGAAAGCCAAGACACCCGAGCTTAAGGATAGGCTTCAAAACGGAGAAACTTTGGACGATATTCTGCCCGAAGCCTTTGCCGTGGTCCGGGAGGCATCGGTTCGCGTATTGGGAATGCGCCATTTCCGCGTTCAGCTCATAGGCGGTATCATTCTTCATCAGGGCCGTATTGCAGAAATGAAAACCGGTGAAGGTAAAACCCTGGTAGGTACCCTTCCCATTTATTTAAACGCACTCTCCGGCAATGGCGTGCATTTGGTAACGGTTAACGATTACCTTGCCAAATTCCAGGCCGAGCAAATGGGTAAAATATATAATTTTCTCGGTTTAACGGTAGGAACCATACTCCATGATCTTTCCAATGACGAACGCCGCAGAGCTTATGCCTGCGATATTACCTACGGAACCAACAACGAGTTCGGTTTCGACTACCTTCGTGACAACATGGTGGTTTATAAGGAAAACATGGTTCAAAGAAGCCTTCATTATGCCATCGTGGACGAGGTGGACTCCATCCTTATCGACGAAGCCCGAACCCCCCTTATCATTTCCGGTCAGGGTGAAAAATCCACGGATCTCTACCAGAGAGCCGACAGCCTGGTCCGCCGCTTTTCAAAGCTGGTGGTAAAGGAAAGTGACGACAAGCAAATTGCCGAGGATATGACAGAGGATTATGTGGTGGATGAAAAAGCCCACTCTGCCACTCTGACACAGCATGGCGTTGAGAAGGTGGAAACCGCCTTCAAAATTGAAAACCTGTCGGATGCTGAGAACATGACCATATCCCACCATATCAACCAGGCTCTTAAGGCCCATGGCCTTATGAAGCAGGATGTGGACTATGTGCTCAAGGACGGCGAGATTATTATCGTCGATGAATTTACAGGCCGACTCATGTATGGCCGCCGCTACAGCGACGGGCTTCATCAGGCCATAGAGGCTAAGGAAGGGGTAAAGGTGGAGCATGAGAGCAAAACTCTGGCCACCATCACCTTCCAGAATTATTTCCGTCTTTACAGCAAGCTGGCCGGTATGACCGGTACCGCTTTAACCGAGGAACAGGAATTCCGGGATATCTACAAGCTCGATGTTATTCCTATCCCCACCAATCTTCCTGTAATCCGTGTGGATCATCCGGATGTGGTATATAAAGCTAAAACAGGAAAATTCAATGCGGTTGTTGAAGATATTGTGGAGAGCCACAAGAAGGGTCAGCCCGTACTTGTAGGTACCATTTCCATTGAAACCTCGGAAATGCTCAGCAACATTCTTCGTAAAAACGGTGTCAAGCATAATGTCCTTAATGCCAAATACCATGAGAAGGAAGCGGAAATTGTGGCTCAGGCCGGTAAGTACGGTGCCGTCACTATTTCCACCAACATGGCCGGCCGTGGTACCGATATTATGCTGGGCGGTAACCCTGAATTTCTTGCCAAGCAGGAAATGCGCAAGCAAGGCATGGAGGAAGTCCAGATTATGGCTTCCATCAGCTTTAATGAAACTGAGGATGAAGAGATTCTCAATGCCCGAGCCGTTTATAAATCCCTTTATGATAAGTTCAAGGTTGAAACGGACAAGGAAAAGGAACAGGTTATTGCTGCCGGGGGTTTAAAAATTATCGGTACCGAGCGCCATGAATCCCGCCGTATCGACAATCAGCTGCGAGGCCGTTCCGGACGTCAGGGAGACCCTGGCGAATCCCGTTTCTACATTGCCCTTGAAGACGATTTAATGCGCTTGTTCGGCTCCGAGAGAATGGAGAAAATGGTCAGCGCCCTGGGCCTTGAAGAGGATCAGCCTATTGAGGCCAAGATGCTTTCCAATGCCATCGAAAGCGCGCAGAAGAAAATAGAGGGCATCAACTTCCAAAGACGTAAAAATGTGCTTCAATACGACGATGTTATGAATACCCAGCGTGGTGTTATTTATGGCGAGCGCTACAAGGTCTTAAATGGTGAAAACCTGAAGGACAATGTGAGCAAGATGCTTGATTCTGTGGCTGACAGCATAGTGGATCGTTTTTGCAGCGAGTCGGACATTCCTGACGATTGGGATTTGAACGGACTTGTGACCTATGCGGAAAGCGAGCTGTTGCCCGCCGGAACCTTGGATGCCTCAAAATTTGATCTGGAAACCATCACGGCTGCGGAGCTGAAAGCGCTCATTAAGCAAGAAGCCCATACCCAGTACGACCAGAAGGAGGCCGATTTTGGCGAGCCTGTCCTAAGGGAACTGGAGCGCCGTGTGCTTCTTCGAAATGTGGACCAGAAGTGGATGGATCATATCGACGATATGGATCAGCTCAAGTACGGTATCGGACTTCGTGCTTACGGCCAGCAGGATCCCGTCATCGCTTACAAAAAAGAAGGCTTTGAGATGTTTGACGAATTAATCCGGAACATCCAGCAGGATACGGTGAAAATTCTTATGCATATCAAGAAGGAAAATGTTGTGGTTCAGAGAGAGCAGGTAGCCAAGGAAACGGCTGCCTCCCATGGCGCGACGAACGAAGCCAAGGCGCCTAAAAAGCGTGAAACCGGTAAAGTGGGACGCAACGATCCCTGCCCCTGCGGAAGCGGTAAAAAATACAAGAAGTGCTGCGGTGAAAATGTAGCGGATTAGGAGAGCGGTTTGACTTATTCTGAGGCGATATCCTACCTTAATAGCCGGAGCGCTGCAGGCATCCGGTTTGGCTTGGAGCGAGTCAAAAATCTCCTCACCCTTTTTGGAAATCCGGAAGCCCGTCTCCCGGCCATCCATGTGGCCGGGACTAACGGAAAGGGTTCTACGGCCAATTATCTTGAGAATATCTTAAGAACAAGCGGTCTTAAAACGGGAATTTTTACTTCTCCGTTCATAGACAAGCCCACCGAGATGATTCGTATTAATGGACAACCAGTCAGTGAAGAGGCTTTTGCCGAGCTAATCGGCGAAGCCTCTCTTTATAACGCTCGCCTGGATGCAACTCCCGAAGGCGGAGCTTCCGAATATGAGACGTATACGGCGACAGCCCTGGCCTTTTTTATGAGGCAGAAATGCGATATTGTGATCATTGAAGTGTGTATGGGAGGAAGGCTTGACTGCACCAATATCCTGGAGCGCGTGGAAGCTCATATCATCACCAAAATCAGCCTGGATCACACCGGGTTTCTTGGTGATACCCTGGAACAAATTGCACGTCATAAAGCCGGAATAATAAGATGCAAGGCACCGGTCATTACCTGGCCCCAGGAATCCCGCGCCATGGTTCCCATTCGGCTGGAAGCGGCGAAATGTTATGCACCGGTAATCGTAGCTGCGCTGGAGCAGCTTGAAATGCGTTTTGTAGATGTTACAGGCCTGACTTTTGACTTTCAGGAGCTAAAGGGTCTTAAAATAGCCGTTCCTGCCCCCTATATGGCACAAAATGCAGTTGTGGCGCTTACCGCAGCCAGGGAGCTTGCCAAAAAGGGTTGGCCAGTGACGGAAAAAAGCATTAAAGAGGGACTTTTGATAACCTGCTGGCCCGGACGCTTCGAGCTTCTCTCCAGGGAGCCGGACTTTTTTCTGGACTGCTGCCATAACCCGGATGGGGCCATAGCTTTTACCCAGGCGTATAAATTTCTTCAGGGTGAAAAAAAAGCTGTCGTTTTATTGGGAGTTATGGGGGACAAGGATTATAACGCCATGGCAAGCACTCTTTCGGAAATCGCTGAAGCTTTTGTTCTGCTCCCTCCGTCCAATTCAAGAGCCTTGAAACAGGATAAATTAAAACAATGTGTTTCCAGGTATTGTGATAAAGTATTCACTAGTGATACAATAAATGCAGCAGTGACAAAAAGTCTAATACTTGCGACAAAAACAGGCATTATTTGCGCACTGGGTTCTCATTTTCATGCAGCTGAAATCAGAAAAAACGTTCAAAGGAGTTCTTTATGTTGAATGTAGCTGAGGAAATCAAAAGCTTCAAGCCTA
>JAFADM010000119.1 GCA_023424865.1 Bacillota bacterium
CTCCCTGGCGGCGCTCCCCTTCCAGGGAATAATAAAAGGCATGAGGAAACAGAAGATTGGTTCCTCTGACAAAGAGCCAGTCCATATACCATTTCATGTCGTCAGCGGAAAAGGCCCAGTGATCGCCCTGGGGACCGCAGCAGCCGAAGCATTCATTGGCATTTCTGAGCCTTCCGGCATGCCTTGCCGCGTCGGATGCACATTTAGCCATGGTGCTGTGAGGACCTGTAAGGCCTTTTCCGTCCTCGGGAGCCACCCAACGCCACACAATATCCTGTCCGGGTATATGGAAAAATTTAAGAAAACCTATATCATCACTTTTTTCAGGATGCCCTGTGAGGGCAATGCCGTGCTCCTGGCACCACCTGGAGAGGGGTTGGTAATAGGTCAAGGAAAGTCTTTGATTAATGCCGTGATGAAAGCTTTCCCGTATTTTCCCCGTGTCGGGCCCGCCGTCCAGAAAAAGAGAGGGAAGATCCGTCTCCTTAAGACCCTGCTCCAAAAAACAGTCCATATAGTTCCAGGTCCAGGGAAGCATCCCCTTTTTATGCCCCCGGCCCAGAATGCAGGGCTCGTCGGTAAACATGGCTATAACAGTGGTGCCAAAATACGTCCTCAGCTCTTCAAAATACCGATCATGGGTCAGCCGTATATATTTTTCCATGGCGTCAGGATTAAGAAGATCCGCGCTGGGAGGCGCATAAGGCTCACCGTCATCCTCACCGAAATGGACCCCGCGAATGGTACCGCCGGATGGACACTCCAAAAAAATCAGAATGGTCCAGCCCTCGGAGGTTTGAGCCAAAGCTGTTTCCATTTCCGGGAAATGGCTCTCAGGATCGGAAAAGCTAATTTTATCCTTTGCAAAACTTCCTTTTATCACGCTTTCTCTTATGTAGGAGCCGGAGCCGGTCTTTTTTACTGCAAGCACCGAAACCGGTTTTTGTGACGGCTCAAGCTTCAGAGGGAGCTCCGTGAATCCCTCCTGCCAGGGGAATTCAAGCATTAAGAGTCCCCTTGAGGCATACTCGGGATTTCCCTGAACTACCTGGCCGTGAGCTGAGCCGGAGGGGTACATGCCTTCATCGTACAGCACGACTTTCATGCCAAGGGAAGCCGCTTCCTCCACCGCAAAGCGAACAAAGGAAAAGTACTCAGCTGATAAATAGGGAATTTCCCTGGATAATCCCATACGAGGATGAATAACAAAGCCGGCCACACCCTTGTCTTTAAAATCATGAATCTGCCGTTTAAGCTCGTCCATGGTAAGATCCCCATTCCAAAACCAAAAGGGTATAGGGCTAAAAGCATCGGCAGGCGATAAAAACGCTTGTCTTAAGCTTTCCAAACTATCGGACATAGATAGAGCTCCTTTCGTTTATAAATCAATGTTTATTTGCTTATTCAATAAGGCAGCTGCCTCTATTTTAGCTCCCCTTTAAAGCTGTGTATTTAAGGAATCTGACGATGGACTTGTGTTATTTAACTCTTTTAAAAATAGGAGTGGTTATTTGCCTTTGAATGGTTTAAAATAACACTGTCGTTACAGAAGGCTTTTCATCCGCTGAGAAATAAACCCGAAGGGGTTGATTGCAAGCTGGGTGAAATGACAGATAGTGCGGCATTCTTCGCCGGTTATGGACAAAAGAGGTATTCATTTATGTCTTGACAACCTTAAAATGTCAGTGATAAAATTATTTAGCGTGCGAATTGAGTGTTTGCATGCTTTTATCTTGTTCCGAAAACGGACATCAAATTCACCCGTTCCTTATGGAGGCTTTAACGTGCTGGATTTGCTGAAAAGAAAAAACAAGGTTGTTGGCATCAAGCAGACCAAGAAAGCCCTTGAGCAAGGGCAGCTTGACGCGGTATTTATTGCGTGCGATGCTGAAAGCCGTGTTGTAATGCAGATTAAACTGCTTAGTGAGCAAAAGGCTGTTCGGGTTTATGATACTGAATCCATGAAGCAGTTGGGAAAAGCAGCCGGTATCGACGTAGGCGCTTCGGTTGTGGGAATTGGCAAGCTTTAATGCTATTGACGCTTAAGCGTTGATATAGAAACTTAACTGTATAGGAGGTGAACGATTAAATGCCGACGTTTAACCAGTTGGTAAGAAAAAGCAGGGAAAGAGTAACTTACAAGTCCACTGCGCCGGCTCTTCAGATGGCAATGAATACCCTCAAGAAGAAGCCCGTAGAAATGAGCAGCCCTCAAAAAAGAGGTGTTTGCACAGTTGTTAAGACAACCACCCCTAAGAAGCCCAACTCCGCACTTCGTAAGGTTGCCAGAGTACGTCTTACAAACCAGGTGGAAGTTACCGCGTACATTCCGGGTATCGGACACAACCTTCAAGAGCACAGCGTTGTTCTTATAAGGGGAGGCCGTGTAAAGGATCTGCCGGGCGTAAGGTACCACATTATCCGTGGAACTCTTGATACCGCAGGCGTTAACAACCGCAAGCAAAGCCGTTCCAAATACGGCGCAAAGCGTGGTAAGGCCGGAGCTGCTCCTGCTAAGAAGAAGTAAGCTTTAACCCTACGCTTAAGGACTTTAATTTGACAGGAACCATTCGACGTGCGAAACGTTGTTTCGATATAGATTCAGACCCAAGTGGCTGACCCCATTGAGGACTGACGTAGCGCACTGGCGAGCCCGCTTAGCGGGAACGAGTACCTGTGATACCGGGAGAGATCCCGAAGTTATCATGCAAAGGAGGGAAGAATAGTGCCAAGAAGAGGACATGTACCAAAAAGAGATGTGCTTGCCGATCCGATTTACAATGATAAGACCGTAACAAAGCTTATCAATAACATTATGCAGGACGGTAAGAGGGGTGTTGCCCAGAAGATCTGCTATGAAGCGTTTGACATGATCAAGGAGAAAACCGGAAAGGATCCCCTGGAGGTTTTCCAACTTGCGATGAACAATATTATGCCTGTTCTGGAGGTTAAGGCCAGAAGAGTAGGCGGCGCAACTTATCAGGTTCCTATGGAAGTAAGACCTGAAAGAAGGCAAGCTCTTGGACTGCGTTGGCTGGTAGGTTATGCTACCAAGAGAAGCGAACGCACCATGAAGGAAAAAATTGCCAACGAAATTATGGACGCAACCAATAATCTTGGGGCTGCCGTCAAGAAGAAAGACGACACCCATAAGATGGCGGAAGCAAACAAGGCTTTTGCAAATTACAGGTGGTAATCCTTTTTTGCAGCAAACATTGTACTACTCGTTGAGAGGAGGGTATCGATGCCCAGAGAATTCAGCCTAGAAAATACACGAAACATCGGTATTATGGCACACATTGACGCAGGTAAAACAACCACGACCGAAAGAGTTCTGTTCTACACCGGCCGTACACATAAAATCGGAGAAGTTCATGAAGGCGCAGCCACCATGGACTGGATGGAACAGGAACAGGAAAGAGGTATCACCATTACCTCGGCAGCAACGACGGCTCAGTGGAAAAATTGCCGGATCAACATCATAGACACGCCTGGACATGTTGACTTCACTGTTGAAGTTGAACGGTCTCTTCGTGTTCTTGACGGCTCCGTAACGCTATTCTGCGCAAAGGGTGGTGTTGAGCCACAGTCTGAAACCGTTTGGAGACAGGCTGACAGGTACGGCGTACCTCGTCTTGCCTATGTAAATAAAATGGACATCATGGGTGCGGACTTTTACAACTGCATCGCAATGATGAAGGACAGGCTTCATGCCAATGCCGTTCCTATTCAGCTTCCCATCGGGAAGGAAGATCATTTTGAGGGCATTATTGATCTTGTAAAGAATAAAGCCTATATCTACAGAGACGATCTTGGAAAACAGATCGACGAAGTAGAAATTCCTGAGGACATGAAGGAACTGGCTCAAGAATACCGCGCCAAGCTTGTAGAGGCTGTTGCGGAACTTGACGAGGACCTTCTGACCAAGTTTTTCGAGGGTGAGGAAATCACCGAAGAAGAGCTGAAGGTGGGTATTCGTAACGCTACCATCTCCAATACCATTATTCCTGTTACCTGCGGTTCTTCCTATAAGAACAAGGGTGTACAGAAGCTGTTGGACTGCGTTGTGGACTATATGCCCTCCCCTCTGGATATTCCTCACATTAAGGGTATTCTTCCCGATTCCGAGGAAGAAGCCGAAAGAGTAACCTCTGACGACGAGCCTTTTGCGGCTCTTGCGTTCAAGATCATGACAGACCCCTTCGTAGGTCGTCTGGCATTCTTCAGAGTTTACTCCGGTACTCTGGATTCAGGCTCCTACGTGCTTAACTCGACAAAAGATAAGCGCGAAAGAATTGGCCGTATCCTGCAGATGCATGCCAACAACCGGTTGGAGATAGACAGGGTTTACGCAGGCGATATTGCCGCCGCCGTTGGCCTTAAAAATACCACTACCGGCGACACCCTGTGCTCTGAGGATCATGCCATTATTCTTGAATCCATGGACTTCCCCGAACCGGTTATTCACGTGGCCATTGAGCCCAAGACGAAGGCCGGTCAGGAGAAAATGGGTATTGCCCTTCAGAAGCTGGCAGAAGAGGATCCGACCTTCCGCGTATCAACCGATGTTGAAACAGGTCAGACCATCATCGCCGGTATGGGTGAGCTCCATCTTGAAATCATCGTGGATCGTATGCTCCGCGAATTCAAGGTTGAGGCTAATGTAGGTAAACCTCAGGTTGCTTACAAGGAAACCATTCGTAAGGCTGTTAAAGCTGAAGGTAAGTTTGTTCGTCAGTCCGGCGGTAAAGGTCAGTACGGCCACTGCTGGCTGGAGGTTGAACCCCTTGAGGCCGGCAAAGGTTATGAATTTGTCAACAAAATCGTGGGCGGTGTTGTTCCCAAGGAATACGTCGGACCTATCGATGCCGGTGTCCGTGATGCCATGAATAATGGTGTCGTTGCCGGATACGAGGTTCTTGACATCAGAGTTACTCTTGTTGACGGTTCTTACCACGAAGTGGACTCCTCGGAAATGGCGTTTAAGGTTGCCGGCTCCATGGCTTTCAAGGAAGCTATGCGTAAAGCTGACCCCGTGCTCTTAGAGCCCATCATGAAAGTGGACGTTAATACGCCCGACGATTACATGGGTGATGTTATGGGCGACTTAAACTCTCGCCGCGGACGTATTGAAGGTATGGAAGCCCGTGCGGGCGGCCAGGCTATTCATGCGTTTGTGCCCCTTTCCGAAATGTTCGGTTACGCTACAGACCTGCGTTCCAGAACCCAGGGCCGCGCCACCTTCGCTATGTCTCCTTCACACTACGCCGAAGTACCCAAGAGCGTACAGGAGAAGATAGTGGAAACCCGCGCCAAGGCTCGCAACGACGGTTAAGCAATATAAAATAATTGAAATAACTAACCTAAAAAGGTATAATTTTGAATCACGAGAGATTCAATTGTAAGGAGGTTTATACACAATGGGTAAGGCTAAATTTGAACGTAACAAGCCCCACGTAAACATTGGTACAATCGGTCACGTTGACCATGGTAAGACATCTCTTACCGCTGCTATCACAAAGGTTCTTTCTCTTGGAGACAACACCATTGAGGTTAAGGCTTACGACCAGATCGACTCCGCTCCTGAGGAAAGAGAAAGAGGTATTACCATTAATACCGCACACGTTGAGTATCAGACCGCTAACCGCCACTATGCTCACGTAGACTGCCCTGGCCACGCCGACTATGTTAAGAACATGATCACCGGCGCAGCTCAGATGGACGGCGCTATTCTTGTTGTTTCCGCAGCAGACGGCCCCATGCCCCAGACCCGCGAGCACATTCTTCTTGCTGGCCAGGTTGGCGTGCCTAAGATTGTTGTATTCCTCAACAAGTGCGACATGGTTGACGACGAAGAGCTCATCGAGCTCGTTGAAATGGAACTGAGAGAGCTTCTCTCCCAGTACAACTTCCCCGGTGATGATATTCCCATCATCAGAGGTTCCGCTCTCAACGTTCTGGAATGCGCTTCCAAGGATCCT
>JAFADM010000323.1 GCA_023424865.1 Bacillota bacterium
ACCAACATGAAGGAACTTGTGACCCATGCCTTTGATCTGGGTATTACACATTTTGATCTGGCCAATAATTACGGTCCGCCCCCCGGTTCCGCTGAAAGTAATTTCGGACGCATTCTTAAGGATGAATTAAGTGCTTATCGGGATGAGCTTGTCATCTCCAGCAAGGCCGGTTATTTCATGTGGCCGGGACCTTACGGAGACGGCGGTTCAAGAAAATATTTGCTGTCAAGCCTGGATCAGAGCCTCAAACGTCTCGGACTTGATTATGTGGATATCTTCTATTCCCACCGCCCCGATCCCGGAACCCCGATAGAGGAAACCATGCTGGCTCTTGATGCCGCTGTAAGGCAGGGCAAAGCTCTCTATGTGGGCTTGTCCAATTATACTAAGGAACAAACCCGTAAAGCTTATGAGGTATTGAAGGAGCTTAAGACGCCCTTTGTTATTCATCAGCCCAGCTACTCTCTTTTGAATCGATGGATCGAGGAGGACGGACTTAAGGACTATGCCAGGGAAATCGGCATTGGAATGATTGCCTTCAGCCCTCTCGCCCAGGGACTTCTTACCGATCGCTACCTAAAGGATATTCCTTCCGATTCCAGGGCCGGCCGTGGTGTCTCCCCTTTCCTTACAAAGAATAAAATTACTCCTGAGCAATTGGCTATTATCGAAAAATTGAATGAAATGGCTTTAAGCAGAGGCCAAACCCTGGCACAAATGGCTCTGGCCTGGATTTTGAGAGACGGCGGCGTTACAAGCGTTCTTATTGGAGCCAGCAAAACCTCTCAGCTGGACGACAATGTGGCGGCTCTTAATAACACCCATTTTTCTACTGAGGAATTGGAACAAATTAATGCCATTATACGCAAATAAGCCTCTGGTCTCTATTTTAGAGGCAGAGTGTGTTATCAAAACTTAAGGGCCGGGGCATAAAAAAAACTCCGGCCTCAATAAAGGCAGACAGCAAGATTCGCTGTCTGCCTTTTTTGTAAAACAACAAGATTCCGGGTTGGTCGCAGGCTATGCTTGCGTTAATCGGATGGTTTCTTATTCTTTTAACAGGGTTTTAACCTTGTCCTCAGCCTCCATGCGCTTGACATGCTTAAAGAAAAATGATAATTTATAGACTGACAGTCGGTCTATAAATTGGAGGCTAATCCATGAGAATTGTTAAAAACGCCGATGAGCGTAAAAACGAGATTCTTGACGCGGCAGATATGCTGTTTGCCCAAAAAGGCTTCGATGGAACCAGTACAAGCGATATTCTTGAAAGAACCGGTATCGCCCGAGGGACACTTTATTATCATTTCAAATCAAAAGAGGATATTATGGATGGGCTCATTGAACGCTACAGCCACCGACTTTTGAGTGCAGCAAAGGAAATCGGCGAAAACAAAAGTATTCCGGTTCATGAGCGCATCCTCCGTGTTGTCATGGCGCTGAACATTGAAAACGAGGGCGGAAAAGAGGTCATTGAGCATATCCACAAGCCGCAAAACGCGCTTATGCACCAGAAGAACCAAAAAGCCATTTTCAACGGTGTAACGCCAATTCTTGCGGATATCATCCGTGAGGGTATTGAGCAGGAACTCTTCCGAACGCCCTATCCCTATGAATGCATGGAAATGATTGTCGTCTATGCCAATACCGTATTTGACGGCGACAGTATTGAATTGTCGGACCAGGAGAGAGCAGCCCGCGTAGCGGCATTTCTTTTCAATACGGAACGCCTGCTGGGCGTAGAAAGCGGAACATTCGCATTTGCCGCCGGGCTATTTGGGGATGAAAGCGGAGACAAGCATGACTAATACGAAAAAGTCCTTTGGAAAATTTCTTCTTCTCTGGTCCGGAGAGCTGGTTTCCGCAATTGGAAACGGGCTGACTTCCTTCGGCTTAGGCGTTTATGTATACTCTCAAACGGGCAAGGCTTCTCAAATGGCATTGGTGACGCTATTAGCCTTTCTGCCGTCCCTCCTGCTGGGCGCACCCGCAGGGGTGCTGGCCGACCGTTATGACCGCAGGCTCTTAATGATTCTGGGCGACAGCCTTTCGGCTTGCGGGCTTCTGTTTATCCTTCTGTGCCTTATGTGGGGCGAGGCACAGCTCTGGCAAATTTGCCTCGGAGTGACAATAAGCTCCGTATTTTCTTCACTGCCGGAGCCTGCCTACAGGGCAACTATAACCGATCTTCTGACCGGTGAGCAATACACCAAAGCCAGCGGACTTGTCCAGGCGGCAGGCTCGGCTAAATATCTGATCTCACCCGTCATAGCGGGATTCCTTCTCACCTTTTCAGATATAAAATTACTTCTTATTCTGGATATCTGTACCTTTTTTGTAACCGTTGCCACCACACTGGCTGTGCGCCGGGGGCTTACTGCAAAAAAGCAGACGGAAGGCTCCTCCTTTATCTCTGAATTTAAGGACGGCTGGAAGGCTCTGGCCAGGAATAAGGGTGCATTGACCCTGGTGTGGACCGCTTCGGTGATGACATTGTGTCTTGGCTTTATTCAGACCCTTGCCGCCCCAATGCTGTTGAGTTTTGCAAACAGCGCCGTATTGGGTACCGTACAAACACTGGCGGCAAGCGGCATGCTGGTCTCCAGTGTTTTTCTCGGTGTTTTCTCACTTAAAAAGAATTATGTAAAGGTCCTTACCGGTTCCTTGTTTGGAGCAGGGCTTTTTATGGCTGTGTTTGGACTTAAAGAGAACCTGGTATTCATCGCTGCCGGAGGGTTTCTGTTTTTCGCCATGCTTCCTTTTGCCAACACCAGCATTGACTACCTGTTGCGCACCAACATAGAAAATGCCTTGCAGGGCCGTGTCTGGGGACTCACAGGCCTGATTTCCCAGCTGGGCTATGTAGTGGCCTACGGTGCTTCGGGCCTTCTGGCTGATTACCTGTTTACACCCCTTTTGCTGGACGGCGGAGCCCTTGCCCACAGCATTGGAAGACTGATTGGCACCGGCAGCGGCAGAGGCTCAGGTTTTCTCATTATCCTGGCAGGGATACTGTTATGTATTGTTTCCGCTATTCTGTATTCTGTAAAATCGGTCCGAAAGCTTGAAAACGGGGGTAGCTTATGTACAGAAGAATCCTGTGGAACGACATCCTAAGGAGCAGGGCTGTTTCACTGATTACCTTGCTTTTTATCACTGCATCAACATTACTTATTTCCTTGGCGTCAACACTTGCGGTTCACCTCTTCGGCGCCATTAACACGCTGATGACCCAAGCCAGCACGCCTCATTTTATGCAAATGCATTCGGGCGTGCTGGATCTGGGACGTCTTGAGGCGTTTGCCAATAATAACCGTGAAGTGGAAGCTTTTCAGGTGCTCGAATTTCTCAATATTGACGGCTCTAAAATCGTCATCGGCGGAAACACCCTTGCCAACAGTGTTCAGGATAACGGTTTGTGCACACAGAGCAATTCCTTCGATTATCTCCTGGACCTCGAAGGAAGAATTATCCGACCCTCCGACGGCGAACTCTATGTTCCCATCGCTTATGAACGGGACGGCACTGCAAAGCTTGGGGATAAAGCTTTTATCGCAGGCAGGCAGTTTACCGTGGCAGGTTTTCTGCGGGATTCGCAGATGAATTCGCTTTTGGCTTCCTCCAAGCGGTTTCTTATAAGCGAAAAGGACTACTCAGGAATGCGTAATTTCGGTACTCTGGAATATCTTATTGAGTTTCGATTGAATGACCCTTCAGCTCTGGGTACATTTGAATCCGAGTATATGGGCCTGGGGCTTGAAGCTAACGGGCCTACGGTCACATATCCGCTTTTTAGAATGATGAATGCCTTATCCGACGGGTTGATGATCGCTCTGCTTCTTCTTATGAGCGCATTGGTGGTAACTATCGCCTTTTTGTGCATTCGTTTTACCTTGCTTGCGAAAATTGAGGATGATTACCGTGAAATAGGCGTAATGAAAGCAATCGGGCTGCCTGCCGCCGATATGAAAAGGCTCTATCTTGCCAAATACGGAGTACTTTCCGGTGCAGGCGGTGCTCTGGGCTATGGACTTTCCTTTGCGTTAAAGGGTATGGTGCTTGAAAATATCCGGCTTACCATGGGTGAGAGCACAAGCGTACCGGCTGCCGGAGTTTTAGAGATCGCAGGTGTCCTTCTTGTGTTTTTGGGGATAATGGCCTATGTCAACGCCGTTCTTGGCCGTTTTAAGCATGTATCTGCCGTACAGGCCCTTCGCTTTGGGACAGCACAGGAAAACGCAAGGGGTACAAAGGGTTTAAGCCTGAGCCGTAACAGGCTTGTGAATACCAATATAGTTCTTGGCATCAAAGATGTGATGAGTCGGAAAAGTCTTTATGCAACCATGCTGGCGGTTATTATAGCCTCCACCTTTATCGTCCTTGTTCCCCAGAACCTGTATCAAACCCTATCTTCCCCTGATTTCAGCACCTATATGGGAATCGGAAAATGCGACATTCTTATCGGTATTCAGACAGGAGAAACTTATAATAATATGGAAGATATATCCCAATTTCTTGAAAACGACCGTGATGTGGCCAAATACGCAGCGTTTACCACCAAAAGGTTTACCGTAAGAACTGAAACCGGTATTGAGGAGCAAATCCGAATTGAGCTTGGGAGCCATACGGTATTCCCTGTCAGTTATTCAAAAGGAAGAGCACCCCAAACAGAAAACGAAATTGCACTCTCTTCGATAAATGCCGGCGAACTGGATAAGCAGGTTGGAGATACCCTTGTGCTTATAAGAAATGGTGAAGAAAAGAAGCTGAAGGTATGCGGTATTTATTCAGATATCACCAACGGCGGAAAAACCGCAAAGGCCTCCTTTGCCGATTCGGAAGGGGACGTCTTATGGAGCACCATCTGCGTGAAATTCTCACAAAACGCTTTTATCGAAGGGAAGGCTGCTTTTTATGCCGAAAAGTTTAATAATACGAAGATCTCATACATTAATGAATACATTACCCAAACCTTTGGCCCTACAATCCGTTCTATCCAAAAGACAGCTTTTGCAGGGATGCTTGTGGCGTTGACAATCACATTACTTATTACGCTTCTGATGATGAAAATGCTTATCGCCAAGGAACGGTATTCCATTGCCGTCATGAAAGCAATTGGCTTTACGGGCAGGGATATTTCCGCACAGTTTCTTTCCCGTTTTCTATTTGTGCTGCTTGCCGGAATTGTGTCCGGCACCATCCTTGCCAATACGCTGGGAGAATGGCTAGCAGGCGCCGTTATCGGGTCATTTGGAGCAACCTCCTTTCAATTTGATATAAATCCGCTTTCGGCTTTCCTTCTTTTTCCTTTGGCAATGGGAATGGCAGTATTGTTCGGCGCCATGCTAGGCGGGTCGGGCGTGCAGAAAATTAAAATATCCCGGCATTTAAAGGAGTAGCTGTTTGCCCTTAGCGGGATGGATACCATAGATGGCGGAAGCGTTACCTTTGAGGATATGAATTTGTCAGAGCTTCCGGAAGACGAGCTGGCCAATATGGGCAGGAAAAAGATGGAGGGTACGGCCATCCTGCTGGTGACTCATGATGCAAAGGTAGCAGCACGGGCGGAACGCATCTTATTTATGCGGGACGGC
>JAFADM010000146.1 GCA_023424865.1 Bacillota bacterium
TCCGCCTGTTACTTTTTTCAGCCAGAAACGCTATACCTCATTATATATCACAAACGGGAGGATTTCAAAATTTTTACTGATACTTCCTTAAATTTCTTTAAAGTATCCGTATCAACTTAAATTTTGCAATTTAGCTTAATTGAGTCCTCGCCTTTCATATTACAAATAAAGCACAGCAAAGGAAGGCTGGATTTTAGGCCGGTGATTTGGTATGATAGGGACATGCCAATTTGGAGCGTGTCCTCATATTTATCCGAAATGTAACAAAACTGAAAATCCTGTTTCAGGATCAGTCCGGCATACTGGTGTTATTTTGTGTTGCCCGTGGATATGATGAAGGGAGATTGGCATGAACATTTTTCAGGTACGAAAAAAACGCTTGTTTTACACATTTCTCATTTCCTATATTCTGCTTCTGACCATACCGCTTTTCATATATACCGCTTCCTTTGTGAGTACCTCCTACAAGCTACAGGAGGGATTAAATGAGGAATATTTAAAGTCCCTTGTGCAGCTTCAGACCATAGTGGATAAAAAGCTCACTGAAATCGAAAGCCTCAGCGCCATGATAGGCTGGGATCAGAGAATAAGCAAAATATATAATATGCAGGGAACTCTGGAGCCTGCCCACATTTACACCCTCAAAGAAATCATAGAAGATTTCCGCACCTTAAAAGCGTCCAACACCTACATAAAGGACCTTTTTGTCTATTTCAGGAACAATGATTTTATAGTTAATAACGACGGCAAATTCACACCGGATGAATTCTACAGACTTTATTGCAGCAATGGGGATTTATCCTATGACGAATGGTATGCCCTTATACGCCAGGTTCATCATACGGCCTACAGCAATAACGATTTCATGGAGGGCAAGGCAGGCAGTAACGCCACCTATTTTCTTCAGTCCTTTCCCTTCGCAGTTAAAACAGGTAATCCCCAGGCCACTTTGGTCGTTGCTCTTAATCGGGATGAAATGGCTTCCACCTTACAGAGTATGCAATGGATTAAGGAAAGCGATATTCTGGTCATTAACGAGAAAAATCAGCTGGTTTCTTCCACCGGTAATTTGCCTCTCCCCGATTTTGTGAGTTATGAGAGCCTTGAGAGCGGCGAAAACATTTTTTACAAAAAAACAAGCGGGGATAATCTGGTTGTGCTGTTCACCGAATCCCGCATCTGCCCCTGGAAGTATGTTATTGTTATGCCGACAGGCATCTTTTTGAAGAACATGGAACTCCTTAACACCACTATTTTTATCGGCATTTCCTTCTGTTTGCTTTTTGGCGGAGTGACGGCCTTTTATTTCGCCCGGCGCAACACTGCCCCAGTTTCCAAAATGATCGCTTCCATTTCGGAAAAGCTGGGCATGTCGGATAAAAAAATTGCCAACGAGTACGATTTCATCTCCGATACCCTTACCCAGGTTATCGATGAAAAGGCTCAGATTTCCGCACGGTTAAACCAGCATACCGATATTTTGAGGAATAATTTTCTTATCCGCATGCTCAAGGGTCGTGTGGATATACAAAACATTTCAGATGATTTAGCTCATTTCGGTATTATCTTCCCCCATCCCCATTTTGCCGTACTTCTTTTTGATATTGAGGAAAGCGGAAGTATTTTCGACATGAAGCAGGAAAAGGATCGGCTGCTGGCCTTCTTTGTGGTCCGAAATGTCATGGAGGAGCTTTTCAGCTCTTCTGCCGTTACCTATTACACCGATGCCGACAATGTTCTTTACTGTATTCTCAATACTCCCGTGAGCACACAGGAGGAGCTTGAAGCACAAATTGAGCCGGCACTGGAAACCGGCCGGGCTTTTCTTGAGCGGCACTTCAGTCTGCTCTGCTCCGTAGCCGTAAGCTGCATCTCAAACAATGCCTCCGGTATCCATACGGCCTACCAGGAAGCCCTTGAGTCCCAGGATTACCGAATACTTCTGGGCAACAGAAAGGTGCTGTACTACAGCGAAACCAAAAGTGAACCGGCGGAAGGCCCCCTTCAGCTTTATCCTCCGGAGAGCCAGCAAAAATTCATGAATTATATAAAGGCCGGCAGCTATAACGAGGCCCTTACTTTAATGAACAGCATTCTTGAGCAGATCTTCCAAGCCCCGGGCCTTTCTACCGATATGGCAAAATGTCTCATGTTTTCCATAATAAACACTTTGCTGAATGCTATTGCAGAGGTCAGCCACGGCACAAACACGGGGTTCTGGGACGAACTCAATGCCTTCCAGCGCTTGATGCACTGTGGTACACTTCAGGAAACCAAGGAAGAAATGAACGCTCTTTTAAGTCAGGTGGAAGGTTTTATGACCACGGATACGACAGCTCAGGAGGGGATCAAAAATGAAAGGATACATAAGATAAGAAAATACGTGGAACAGCATTACGGGGACGAAAACCTTAGTGTCTCTCATATATCTCAGGAATTCGCCATGAACCAGTCCTATCTGTCACGGATGTTTAAGGAACAAACCGGTGAAGGGGTATTGGATTTTATCACCCGCATTCGCCTTGAAAAGGCACGCAAGCTTCTGCTTACATCCGGCCTGAGCATAAAGGATGCGGGCACCCGGACCGGCTTTTATAACAGCAA
>JAFADM010000324.1 GCA_023424865.1 Bacillota bacterium
GTAACCCTCCAGGGAATATGGAATCCGGACAGCCGGATGCCCGCCTGGTTCGGGGACTGGCACAATGACCTTAATGTTCAGGCCTGCTACTGGCCTGCCTACAAAACAAACCATGTGGAGCTGGTTAAGCCCTATATTGACTATTATACCGCCTGCGTGCCCCGCTTTGAGGAACGGGCGGAAAAGCTGTTCGGTATTAAAAATGCCGTACATATTCCTGTGATGATGGGCCCCGGGGGCTTTGGGGCTGCTTCGGAATGGTGCTTCTGGAATGTGCTTACCGGTCCCGAGCTCTTTGTGGCCACGGATTTCTGCTGGTATTTTGAGTATTCCAATGACAGGGCCGCCTTAGAGGAAAAAATTTACCCCTTCCTTTGCAGGGTTGCCCGATTGTATCAGGGGATTGCCTTTGAGGGAGAGGACGGTAAGCTGCATATTCCCTTTACCAATTCACCTGAAATTTTCAGGGACGGCAAAATGCTCTGTCATGACGACGGAACCTTTGTCCTGTCCGTCCTCCATTATCTTCTAAAAAAGCTGGCTCTCTATGCCGGGATGCTGGGCAGAGCCGAGGAGGGGCAAGGCTGGGCGCAATTTGACGAAGCGCTTGTGCCTGTGGCCACCGGTGAAAAGGGTTATCCTCTGTTCCCGGGAGAAGAGGTGTTTGAATCCCACCGCCATTTTTGCCACCTATACCCCCTGTTCCCTCTGGGCAACGATGGGCACAGCAAAACGGCCAATGCCGCTTTGGACGCGGTTATTAATCTTGGCTTCACGGAGTTTGCCTCCTTTTCCTTTCCTTATCTGGCCATGTTCGCTTCCCGCTGCGCCAGAGGCAATATGGCCCGTACCATGCTGGAGATTTATGCCATGGGCTTTCGTACCCGAAACAGCTTTGTAATTAACGGGGATTCAAATGCCAACGGCCTTTTCAGAATATCGGATACCAACGCAGGGGAAAGCTCCGACGCATTCACCCTTGAGGCGGGTTTCATGTTTGCCTCTGCCGTGTGCGATATGTTTGCCCACAGAATAAACGATACTATTTATGTGGGCGCAGGCCTTGCGGACGACTGGAAAAGCTGCTCCTGCAGGAATATTACGGTTGAGGGCGGGCACCGGATATCACTTCAAATAGAGAACTATCGTATGGTAAAAGCTTCCATTGTCCCCGGTAAGGATGAAACCGTAAACATCCGGCTTTTCAAGCCTGAAAGGGAGGCGGTAAGGCTTACGCTTAAGAAAGATGCCATACTGGAGCTTATCGAAGGATAGCCGGAAGGGCTGACGTCAGGACTTTCTTTAAATGCAGGCTTTAGAACGTTTATATGAGGCGTCTTCCCGGCCTCAGGGCTTGCTCCGGGCCTGGGCCCTGTATTCGTTGGGGTTCATCCCCATGGTCCTTTTAAAGGCATTTCGCATGACATGAACCGAATTGTAGCCTGTGGCGGAGGCAATAACCTCAAGGGTTTTGCCCTCCTCCAGCAGGCGGCAGACATGATCGATGCGTATTTTCTCCAGCCTCGATGAAAAATTGGTTCCGTCGGATCGTTTGAACAGAGCGGACAAATAGGCGCTGGTGAAATGAAATTTCTCCGCAATGGTGCTGAGGCTCAAATTGGGATCCTCGTGATTTTCCTCAATGTATTTGATGATCTGGTTTATGGTTTGGGAGCTCTTCATCTGCTTGCTTTCCTGCACAAGGTCGCAGGCCTTGCCATAAAACAGGGTGAGCCTCTGGAACTGTTCAAGAAAACCCCCGGCCTTATGAAGCTCAAAAATCTCCCTTTGCAGGGAATGGGTATCCGCTTCCTCGTAGTTTATGCTTTGCAGGGCTTTGATAAGCGTACCCTCAAGCTCGTAAAGCAGGTATTGGGTCATAATGGAGCTTAAGCCGCGGCTGATAATGTTCTTTTTATAGATGCGCCGGAGCTGATCGGATACAAGCTCCCTGTCCCCAAGGCGTACGGCGTTTATGAGCCGCTCCTCCATGTTTGTGGGATAAAAATACTCATCCGCCTTATAATCCTCACTGTAAAACCAAACATGCTTTTCGGAGTAATAGGGGCGGTGATTAAAGGCCTCCAGCGCCTCGTCATAGGATTTTGGCAGCTTCAGCCAGTCCCGGCAGAAGGAGCCCACAAAGAAAATAACCGAGGTTTTTAGCTTTGTGCCCAGGGTGTGGGACAGGGCTGTAAGGACCGCCTCCAGATCCCCTTCATAAGCGCTTTTTGAGATGATGCAGGCGCTTTTGGCCGAATCGATATCGTAAAAATAGTCACTGTTATTAAAAAGAGACATTATCTCGGATTTAACAAGCTCCTTGATTGCCATGAATTCGTTTACCTGCACCAGCTCCAACTGCTCGTCAGGGATATCGATAAAAAAGACGACGGCAGCAAATTCCGCTGTCAGGGGCTTCATGTCAAGATTTTCAAGGGAAGCCCGAAGGGTTTCCTCCGTTTCATTGGGCTTGAAGGAGCCTTTCAGGAGCTGTTCGACTAAAAACCGCTTCATATGAGGCTTTTGGAGCTCAATATGAAGGCGCAGGTTTTTATTGCTGTCAATAAGACGGGCGACGGATTTGGAAATGTAACTCATATTCATGAATTTAAAGCCTTCTGCCCCGGTATTGGTATTAATCATAACCAGAGTGTCGCTTAAGGGCTTGCCGTTAATGTAAACCATGGCAAGGAGCAAAACGGTTCCCACCAAAAGGGCGGCCAGCATAATGAAAAAGAGCCTTGACCGCACGCCTTCCAGCTGGCTGTCAATAAAGCTTTGAGGAATAACGCTGGTGTAGGCCATATTGTTGTATTGGGATTTTACCTGCATGACAAGCATTTTTTCCTCATTGACATCGGTATTTAAAAACTGCTTTCCGTCCAGAGCGCCGCTGAGCTTTTTCAGCACCGTGTCGTCGTAGGTGCTGGTATTAAGAAGGATATTCCCGTAGGAATCGGCTATGTAAATGAAGCTGCCCGGAACATCGCTTTCGGAGAGCACCTCCATGATATCGGAAACCTTTATGGGCACAAAAAAGGTCCCGGCGGGAGCCGAAGCCAGAGGAAAGGACTGGAGGTATAAGATGTAGTCGTCGTAATAGCTGCCGATTCGAATATTGGCACTGGGCAGGAGGGCTTTGTTATAGATGACATTGCCGAATAAATGAAGGTAGTCCTCCTGGCTTTTGGTTTCGGTATATTCAAAATAGCGGCTGAAAAAAGCGTTTTCGTCCAAAAAGCTGTATTTCTGGCTTACAAGTATTCCCGGATTCTTAAGATAGACAAAGTACTCGTCCGATATGCCGTTGTACCTGTTTTCCCGCACGAAATTTTCAGCGCTCAAAATGCTTGTGATAATGGTTGGATCCTGCTTTGGACTGGTCCTGTAGGAAAGATAGCGGAGGGTATTGTTAACGGTTATTTTTGAAAAAACATCGTCCAGCTCTTCAAAATGCCTGTCCATAAGGGTGACGTACTGTTTAAGCGTATGGAGCCGGGATTCGCTTACGTTTTGTATGAGTATGCTCATAAGATGGTTTTGGGTATTTATGTTCATGAGGATTGGTATAAGAAAAATAAGCAGATAGGATAACAAAAATCCGATATATATTTTTTTCTTCATGCCATGACCTCCACCGCTTCTTCTCTGCTTCCCTATTATACACGAACGCCGGGAGGGTTTCACCGCTAAAAGGCCACAGGCGTTATTTCACATAAAAAAAGAACCAAATATAAAAAATCGGATCCATCCCTATCCTAAAAAAAGTACTTGTTTGTAACCATTATACCTTGTGAGGCCGCTGCCTTCCCTCCAATATGGACTTGTAAGAATGTCCCAAATTGTTTATAAGGAGTGAGTTGGATGAAAAAAGGATGCAAACGCATCATGGCGGCTTCAGTGGCTTGTGTATTTATCACCTCGTCTTTTCTGACCCCTCTTAACGCTCAAACCGGCTACATCCGGCAGCCTATCCAAGAGGTGGCCCAAAAGCCCTATATGGGTTGGAGCAGCTACAGCCTGCAGGTATACGACAACGAGCTTCGCAAATCCAATCCGGAAAAATACGGTTCCATGGACGGCACCATCGTGGGGACGGACCCCATTGTGGACCGGATAAGCGCCGAGGGGCTCAAAGCACAGTCCGACGCCATGGAGGCCTATTTGCAGGATTACGGCTACACCTGGATCAATATTGACGCAGGCTGGAACGGGGACATGGACGCCTACGGAAGACCCCTGCCCAGCACGGTCAGATACCCCAACCCGGGCAATTTCACCTATACGGTTACCGAGTATGACCCGGTGAGGGACATGGAGGTAACCCGTACGGTAAAGGACGGCACCGCAGGCTTTAAGGAGCTCATCGATTATATTCATGCCAAAGGACAGAAGGTTGGCCTGTACCTTATACCCGGCGTGGACAAGTCCGCCGTTCAGAAAAACCTGCCCATTATTGCGGGGACAAACCCCGACGGAACTCCCCTCTATTACACCGACGAAAACGGCAATCAGCTGGGAATCGGCGATATTGTGGCTCCCCAGCTGCGGGACGACAAGGGAAGGCTCCGGTTTGAAACCTGGAAGAACGCAGACGGCAGTACGGTTCTTAATAAGGATGGAAATCCGGCTGATTATCCTGTTTATCCCGGAATGGATTACTGGGGCTACACCTATAAAATCGACTTTGACACCCACCCGGAAGCGGCGCAGGCCTATATTGACTCCATTGCCGACCTTATTGCCTCCTGGGGGATAGATTTTGTCAAGTTCGACAGTGTTTCGCCGGGCTCGGGCATGAGTGTTGCGCAGTCGGATGCCAGGGGGGATGTGGCCGCCTGGTCCAAGGCCCTTAAAAGAAACAATATTTGGTTTGAAATCTCCTGGGCCCTAGATCATGAATACGCGGATTACTGGAAAAAGTACGCCGACGGCTGGCGCATACACTGGGACATTGAAGCCTATAATTTAAGCGGCATGGTCAACTGGGATACCGTCTCCAGGCTGTTTCCCCGTAACGCCCTTTGGTGGAGGGAAGGGGGGCAGGGCTCCTGGAACGATTTTGACTCTCTCAATATCGGCAACGGCAATTCTCCCGGCAATATGTACAGGGACGGGCTTACGGATGTTGAGAGGCAAACGGCCATGACCTTCTGGTGTGTTTCGTCGGTACCCCTCTACCTGGGCAGCGATATGACAAAGCTTGATACCTACGGCCTGAGCCTTTTGACCAATACGGAGGCCATTGCCATTAATCAGATGGGCAATCCCGCCCAGCCTGTTTCGGCGGATACACCCTACCAGGTATGGTTTTCCAATAATGGGGACGGAACCTTTAATGTTGCCCTTTTTAATTTGAGCGGGCAGCAGGCGGAGGTTGGTGTGAACTGGGAGGATATTGGACTTGATGGCACGGCCTCTGTCAGGGATATCTGGAACAATGCGGATTACACCCAGGTTGCGGAAGGCTTCACAGCCAATTTGCCCGCCCATGGCTCCGCCCTTCTTAAGGTGACAGCTCAAAGCGGCAGCCTCCTGTCGGTTAATAACGATGATCCTCTCATCCGTCGCGTAAGCCTCACCGATACGGACGGGATGGACAGAACCGATCCCAACTGGACAGATTACCTTTGGCAGTACAATGCCTTTTATCAGGTACCAAAGGCCCGGCAGGACATAACGATTACCCTAAACGATGGTGAAACCGCTGGGGTGAGCGTGCCGGAAACGGCCTGGGCTGAAGGTTTGGTGTTATCCGAAGCTCTGTCCGCCCAGTCCTTCGTTTACGGAAAAGGCCTGGAAGGGCCTGTGGACCCATCCGACGATCCTCATTCCACTCTCATAAACGGAGACGATCCCGGCATCATCTTTGTGGGAGGCTTCAATTCCTACGGGGACAGAAAGGAATGGGGCAAATCCGACAACCGGCTGACCTCCTCCCTTTTATATAAGGGGGATATTCAGTATGTGGATGCCATAGATGCGTATTTTGAATACGCCTTCGAGGGAGTGGGAATTGAGGTTGTCCTTGAAATAATGCCCCGGACGGAAAGCGAAAAAGGCTCCAGCGTTATTGATATCTTCTTGGACGGTGAGCTCATGGAAACCATGGACACTTCGGTGC
The DNA here is from genome assembly GCA_023424865.1 of Bacillota bacterium. The sequence continues at coordinate 6,128 of JAFADM010000324.1, forward strand.
TTGCCTCCAAGCGTGAGGTCAGGACCGTATACTCGGCCAAGGATCTTCCTGACAGCTCTCATACTTTGAGGGTTGCTGCCAGGGACGACCATTACCTGCAGCTTGACGCTTTAAAGGTTATCCCCGCCTACCAGGTATACATTAATAACGACGATCCATCTATTGTTTATACAGGAAATAACGGAAAAGTGTGGCAAAGGCATGACAGCCGTCCGGTAGGGGGACACTTCAAGGGAGACATTCACTACATCGATACGGCAGGAGCCTCCTTTGAATACAATTTCACAGGAACCGGTCTTGCTCTTGTCATGGAAGTCATTAATACACCGACTCTTGTGGAGCTTTTTCTGGACGGCGTTTCCCAGGGAGTACGAGACGTATCCTCCGGAATGACCGCCGACAGGGAGGTACGGGAGGTTTACTCTGTTTCCGGCCTTTTAGAGGGCAATCATATGTTTAAGCTTATCACCCAGGATGCCAATTATGTTCAACCGGACGCCCTTGTGGTTACCGCCAGTGCCTTAATCTCACCTGCCGACACCGTGCCGTTCGAAAAATCCGCACCGGTGGATGTGACAACCCAATTGCTTTATGGGGAAGGTTCCCTCGTAAAAATAGAAAATGAAGGCCAGGAGCTGGTTAGAGGCCAGGATTACACTGTGAACGGATACACCGTTGCCATACTTCAGGAATACCTGGCAGCCACTGACAGACCTGCCGGCCTGAATCACCTGATTTTCCATTTTGAGGGAGGGGACACACAAACCCTCACGATTGATGTTATCGGACTCTTTATTCCCAACAGCACCCTGGATGTGAAAACAGGTGAATTTAACAAAACAACCTCGACACAGGATATACAAACAACGATGACCCTTAACGGAAATACCCTGGCAGCCATAAAAAACGGTACGGCTACGCTGGTTGAAGATGTGGATTATACCCTTTCAGGGGATACGGTCAGCATTAAA
>JAFADM010000567.1 GCA_023424865.1 Bacillota bacterium
ACCAGCACATAATAGCCTCTGGCATTGCCTGCATCCACCACCGCATCCACCAGGGGGCTGAAGTAATTGTTGCCGAAAACCCGGTTGGTATTTTTCCGATGGTGCATGCTGAAAAGGAAAAGCCCCAAAGTATCCGTTCCCTTGCCGGCAAGCACCCGGGCTGAGGTATTGGGCTCATAGGCGTATTCTCTTATAACCTTCATCACCTTTTCACGGGTTTCGGGCGGCACGTTGGAATAGTTGTTGATCACCCGGGAAACCGTGCTGCGGGACACTCCTGCCAGCCTGGCTATCTCCTCACTTTTCATAAAGCTCTCTCCAATCTTCCCGGTTTTTATCTGTAAAAGGGTGTGCACACAAAGAACGGCATACCCACAAAACATGCTTGAATACTTTGTGAACGCGCGTTTACAATTTCATGTTCATTATAGATCGATGGCAAAAAAAACTCAAGTCCCAAGATCAATGACACTAATAACATTAATAGTTCTACTTACGCTTACGCAAAGGACTGCCAACAAAAAACAGCCGAAAGGTTTGATCCTGTCGGCTGCTTATGCTTATAATCCTTATATCTAGGAGGGACTCATTCTATCTGTATGGCTTATTTCAGATGAAAGGCATCCTCCAGCTCGTCCACCTGCTTGTCGTCAATGGCAACCATGCTGCCCAGCACTCTGGAAGAGATAAGTCCCTTGGCGCTGTATTCGGCAACCTCAAGCCTGTCAAAGGCATTCAAAAGGCTGTTTCCGGTTACAATGACACAGTCGTTTTCTGAAATGACCACCGGCGTATCCTTGGTGAACATATCCGCCACCATTTTAGGCTGCATAAAGCTGGCACCGAACGGAATTTTCGGAACATGGCGCAGCATGATGTAGCTTTCCGGAATCGTCCGGGAATCAAAGGGCTCCTTAGTGACGGCAAAGGCCATGATATTGGGCGGATGGGCGATCATGACAGAATTGATATGGGGATGCTTTTCATAGATGTATCGGTGCAGAGGAACAGAGCGGCTGGGTATTTTGCCGGCTTCCACCATGCCGTTGTCAATGCGGATGAGATCCTCTTCGTTAAGGTATTTTCTATCCAGACTGTAAGGGGTTATAAGGAAGCTGTTTTCTCCCAGCCTCTGTGAAAAGGTTCCCTGAGTGCTGGTAAAAAGCTTCTGGTCATATGCCCGGTGAATAAGCTCGCACATTTCGCGGCGGGCTGTTTTTTCGGCACTGGAATAGCTTTGAGGAATAAATTCATTCCATTTAATGTTCTGCTTGTTTTTTATAAGCTCCAGATGCTGCTCCTGGAGCACAACAGGCTTGCCAATGCGGTTGGCTTTAATTTCGAGCCTGGCACAAAAATCAAGAGTTTCAAATGCCTTGAAGGACTTAAACAAATCGGAATTCGCTACCACTACACCGTGGTTTTCCAGCATAACCGTATTGTGCCCCTTTTCAAAAACAGAGGCAATGCTCTCGCCCAGGGCTTCACTTCCCGGAATTTCATAGGCTGCCATGCCAACTTCACCGCATATTTGATGGGCGTTTGGAATGATGCGGGTATCGGGAATTTTTCTTACGATGCTGAAAGCCACCAGGGCAGGAGGATGGGCATGCAGTACGGCCCGGACATCAGGTCTCTTCCTGTAGATAAGGGCGTGAAAGGGTAATTCGCTGGAAGGCTTATGAATGCCCACAACTTCGCCGTCAGGCTTAATGCAGACAATATCCTTTCGCGTCAGACTGCCTTTATCGATACCGCCGGGTGTGATCCAGATATCCCCATTGTCATCTAAAATGGAAATATTCCCTCCCGAAGTGGTCGTCATGCCGTAGCCATAAATGCGTTCCATAATCATTACAAGCTGATCGGCAGGATGCAGCAGTTCAAATTTCATAAGGCTCAACTCCATTTCTTTTTCCATATAAAGCCAACATAATGTACTTCTATGCGAGTTTGATTGCGGTGCGTAAAAACAAAATCGTCGGTTCATGTCCTGTTATTCACGCACTTAAATCAACATCCCTATTATACCACAATAAAATCCCTAAACGCAGGATAATGTGTTAAGAATTTAACTTATCCCCTGGGGCATTCCCAGCTATTTGCTTAAATTGATACGTCTCTCCAGGCCAAAGTATGCTTCTTTACGGCTCAAAGCGAAAAACAACGCCCAGGCTTTGCTCCGCTCTTTATTCAGCGGTGGAATAGCCGTTCTGCTTCCCGGTCATTTCCAGGATATCGATGCGAAGGACCAGGGTTCTTTTAAGCATGGGCTCCGGAAAGCCCCAGTCCCCAGGGCCTGCATGCTTTATCATAATAGCTTCAAGGGCCTTTACCTGTTCGGCGGTATCGCTCACAAAGGACACCTTGGCCTTGCCCACAACGCTTTTGTATTTTGCACTCCAGTCACAGGCCTGAGGACCTGAAACAAGCTCCACATCCGCTTCCACCTGAAAGGCTGCAACGGGATTTTTTTCAAGTGCCGATACCTTTCGGCCTTCCCTGGCGGAGTGGACATAGAGGCTGTCTCCGATACGGGCATAGTTCATAGCCACAATGTAGGGCTCCTCACCGTCAATCATGGCCAGCCGTATAATCTGGGCCTTATCCAGTATGGCTCTTACTTGTTCCACGTCGTGAATCTGGCGATCTTTTCTTCTCATGTTTCTGCTCCTTTTTCTGCTTTTTTATTTCAGGTGCGGGCGTTGTTGCTCCAATCGCCCCGCATTTGGCTTCCATCAGCTTTTCCACCAGCTGGGAATAATGAACCAGTGCTTGCTTTCCTTTATCGTTAAGGGCATAAGTACCTGTTTTTACTCTGTCAAACCAACCGTAATAATTTTTCTGTAGCAGGATCGCCGTTCTTTCGTTCGTGCCAAGCCCCTTTAGGCGGGCAATGGACAGAGCCCCTTCCTTCTCAAGAAGGGCCGCAATAAAAAGAGCCTGCTCACGGTAGGCGGTAACCAGCTTTTGGCGGGTACTCCCTCCCGTATTATTATCCCCGTGCCGGCTTTCAAATTCATCCAGAGCCTTTTTAGCCTTGCGACGTCCGGAGGCTGCGCTTCGTGCACGATCAAAGGGTACAGGAGTTAAAACCTCTTCCGCCACAGGGACGCTCAGCTTAAAGTTTACTACCAACAGCCCCAGCTCCAGCCTCCGCAGAAGGTGAAGGAGGTTTTTCCAGCGCTTCGTAAAGGTCATTCGCCCGTTTTTAACAACGGCAATATACACCATATGGGTAAAGCGCTGCCTATCAACAGCCTGAAGAATAACTTCCAGATTGAGTGAGAGCTTAAGCTCCACCGCAAGCATTTTGTCCTCATTAAGGGCAAGAATATCACAATGGCTCACTTCTCCCTTGGGCTCCCAGCCTCTTTCCCTTAGCCAGGCGCACACAGGCACATACAAATCCCGCTCCAGCATGGGCTCCTCCCTGTTTCTTGCAGTCGTTATACGGGATCATCCCCTGCCGGGGCGATTATTGGTTTAATTTGATGTTATCATTCCTTCTGCCGGTTTGTCCATTCCCTTAACCACATTGTTCAGCCAGCGGTTTCCAAGAAGCCTTTTTATGCCCAAAAAGCATTTAACAAATTCTTCAACACCAACCATGGCCATTACCCAATATACCGGAAGCCTTAATACAACAGCGCCTAAAAAGGCCAGGGGAAGGCCCACAAGCCAGGGTGCGCCAACATCAATTTTAGCCGCGAAAACCGTATCGCCTCCGCCTCGGCATACCCCGACGATCATAATCATATTGACAGCCTTTGGAACAAGAAAGGCGGCCAGCACCCAGACTGCCTTTCTACATAAAACAAGGGTGGTCTCCTCTATATGGAAAAGCATCAGTATAAAAGGCGCTGTTATAAGAAGGAGCAGTGTCATGGCGACACCGATAAGTGCTCCTGCGGCAACGCTGCGCTTGGCATAAAGCCTGGCCGTCTCCTCATCCCCCGCACCGATAAACCGGCCGATGATGGCGCCACAGGCATTTCCTATTCCTATAAAGAGGAAAAAGAAGACGGAATTGATAACATCCATAATTTGAACCGTCGCGTAGGCTTCAGTACCCAGCTTATTGTAGAAAAAGGTGTATCCCGTGACGCCTACCGCCCAGAAAAGCTCGTTTAAAATAACCGGAGAAACGGTCTTGAAAAAGCGCTTTACAAAATCTGACGTATAGTCTTTTAAATCAGCCGGCTTAACTGCCAGCTCATAATTCTTTCTATAGATAAGGGTGATTAAAACAATACACTCGATGACCTTGGCAATAACCGTGGCCAAAGCCGCTCCGTTTACGCCCATGGCCGACATTCCCAGCTTACCGTAGATAAATATGTACCCTAAAACAGTATTAATAGCTAATGAAATGGAGCTTGCAATAAGGGGCAGGGTAGTTCTGCCTATACCTCTTGACTGCATGCCGAAGGAGGAGGAAATGGCGCTCAAGGGAAAGCTCAGGGCGAGAAGGGCAAGATAACCTGCTCCCTGAACGCTGACTCCTTTGTCGTCGGTAAAAAAGTCCATGAACAGCTGAGGATAGCTTATTCCCATAAAAACAAAGGGAACAGAGACAATAAGCCCTATAGCCAGGCTGATGCCAAGTATTTTTCGGATGCCGTTAATATCCTTTTTGCCCCAAAACTGGGCTGAAAAGATATTGGCTCCGCTGTTGATACCAAACATAAAGAGCATAAAGATAAAGTTAAAACGGTTGGCAATGCCCACCGCTACAATGCTTTCCTCCCCCAGTCCTCCGATAAGGATATTATCCACCAGGGTCAGGCTGTTAAGGATTAAATTTTGTACGGCGATAGGAAGACCGATAGTAAGAAGAAGGTTCCAATACCTTTTATCCTTAAAATCCAGCCATTGCATAGGCACCTCCCGCTGCCGGTCTTTTATTGGTCGGACAGGACCTTAACACAGCAACGCAGCCTTCCTATTCTATCAGTTTGGGAGGCACTTAGCAACTTGCGGGGTTTTTAATGTTTCTGTTCTGGTTGCACTGGCCGTGGATGACGACGGATTCCGGGAAATCATAAGGGCCAGTGAAGGATCGAAAGAACGTTTCAATGTATACTATTTTTTTCTATATACTTAGTCCAATCAAGCGTGTTCAGATCAATATCCACAAGTATTTTTGTCAAACTCATAGCAAGGTCAACTTCCACTTTAAAAATAATTTCAATAGCTTCTTCCGGACCATCATTGATAACAATATACTCTATTCCTGTTATTGAATCAACTTCGACTAATAAAAGAGAGCCATTTCTCCATTTCCAATAAAAATCAGGTTTTAT
>JAFADM010000021.1 GCA_023424865.1 Bacillota bacterium
ATTGCTCGGAACATGACATCAATTTTGCTGTCTTCGGTCAATTTTTAATGAAGGATTTAAAGAAAGCGTATTTTGAGAGTGGAATGGACATTATAGATTTTGCTGATAAAGTATATTCTATATGGAAATTGCTCCCTTCATCTATTCAAATGGTTGAACCCTTTTGGACAATGAGTTATGGGGATGACCCATTATCTTGGGGAGACTTAGAGCAAACAAAAAAGTTATATGAAATGATGTTTCAATTTTATGATTAGAAGTGTTACAAAACGCGAGAGCAATGGATTAAGGTGCTTTGAAAAAGGCAAAAAGGCTTTATCTTTTGCAGAGTAATGGATGAGGTGTTTATGAATCATTCTAACGGTAAAAATATGGTCCCGGAGGACTGCGAGAATGAAGATCATATTGAGACCTTGGTTTTATCGCGCCTATCATCCATTTTGGATCTATCTAAAATTAAAAAAGATATGCAGCACGATTATTACATCATTGATTCGGTAAACGATCTGTGGCTTCAGTTCGGTGGCAGCGAGGTTATAATCTATTATTCCGACGAACATCATCACATAATGGGTATGGACTTTGAGACTATGGATGAATGGGCTTCAGAGGTTGAACGATTTTTACGGCTTTTCATCAACAAGAAAGTCAAATTTGAGTATTATTTTAAAGGCGATAAGCAAATTCGAATAAGATTGTATTCACTCCTGGATAGAAATGAAGAGTTTATCGAACATATAAGAACGACATTAAATCCACTATTATTAATTTCAAAAAAAGAGAGGAAAGAAATTAAGCTCATAGAGTTCAAGCAGCAATAATAGAGCACTGGAACGGAGAAGCCATTGACACTCCCGGGCTGAACTTATATAATGGTTATTGACTTAAGGTCAAAAACCATATCGGGAGGGCATGGGTATGGCGCGTCCGGTAAAGAAAACACCTGCTCAATGGGAAAAGGATATATTAGCTGCAGCGCATGAGCTTTTTATAGTTAGGGGATATGAAGAAACCTCCATAAACGACATTATGAAGGCTGCTGGCGGAGCCAAAGGGATGTTTTACCGCTGTTTTCAAAGCAAAGAGGAAATTCTAAATCAACTAATAAAGAACTGGGCAGATGCCTACGCACAGAAAGTTATATTTCTGCTAAACGATAGTGAGCGTACCTTTAGTGAAAAAATTATGGGCGCGGTAGGTGCTATCCGGGAAATGGCAGCTAAAACCAATGGCTTGGATACCTTTTTTACACTAACCAACGAGCTCGCATTAAGCCGTTTAACAAAACATATGATAGCTATGTTCGTACCTTTGCTTTCTAAGATACTGGAGGAGGGGAGGAGCAAGGGCATTCTATCTATTGACAACCCCACTTTTTATGCCAATTACATTGTACATGGTTCATTGGGAGCTTTAAACAACGGAAGCCTGGCGGCAAAAACAAACATTTCCGCCAACCTGGATTATCTTCCCGGTATTGTTGCCAACACTCTGGGATTGAACAGGGAAATCTTAACGAAACAAAAATAACTTACATAAAGGGGTCGTACCATGGATATAAACGAAAACTGCCCATGCCCAAAAAAGAAATGTGAATGTTTCCGTCGTTGTGATTTGTGCAGGCAACGTCATGCCAAAAAAAGATCTCTGCCCTATTGCGAACGTAAAAAAGGACTATTACACCGCAAAGGTTAAGAAAACCGAGACACATTAACCTCTAGCCATTTGAAATCAGCTGCCAGCGTATTCCAAAGCGATCCTCTACCGAGCCGTACATGGGGCTAAAGAATTGAGGACCAAGCTCAACGACAACTTTTCCTCCGTCTGTGAGCGTATTGAAGGCGTTACGTACCTGGTCAGCGGAGTCCAGGAATACATTCAGCAAAATCCTATTGCCATTAATGACATTATCCTGTGTATCGCTCATGTTGACACGTGTTCCGCAGATCGTAAGCTCTGAGTGCATAACAAAATTCCGCGTCTCCTGCGAAACCGTCATGCCTGAACCAGAAGGGGCGTCCCGGTAATAATCAATGGAATGAATTGTCAAGGGAAATGCTTTTTCATAAAAGTCAATGGCCTCTGCACAGGTTCCCGGAAAATGAATTGCGGGTGAAATCATAGAAAACATCCTCCAATCCAGCTTTTATTTCTATTATACACCATATTCAAGCTCCTAACTGTAAGAAAGTAACAAGATGTATAAGCTTATTACTGAAAGCGATACGCGAACGCTTTATATTGCTAATAGACGTACAGACGGAAATGAAAAAACAAAGATCAATCCAAAAGAGTTTGGTTTCTATTACCCAGAGAAAATATGCCTTATGCAGAAAGGCTTGAGAGTCTAAGTAAAACAATTAAAGTAGGGGTATTGTCTTTTTTAATAATTTAAAGACAATACCTTTTTTATTATAATAAAACGTAAAGGAAACTTGACAATTAAGAAACATCATGCTATTTTATAAATGTAAAGGAAACTTGACGAAAGGAGAGGGCGAACTTGAACAATAGAGTTGAAAAATTGAGAAAGGAGAGAGGCTTGAATCAGGAAGACCTTTCAAAGGCACTTAAAGTATCAAGGCAAACAATCAGTGCTATAGAAAATGGCAAGTACAATCCTTCACTGGATTTGGCTTTTACAATATCTGAATTTTTCGGACTGAGAATTGAGGAAATCTTCTTTCCCGGTAGAGGAGGCGAGCAAAATGAAGAAAAATAACTTGTATTTTGGATTGCTCTATATGGCGCTAGGTGCCATGTGTCTGGTATTTGCACTTAATACGGAAAACGCGGTTGCAAGTTTGTTGTTCGCGTTTTCGGGTTCCGGGCTGATTGGAGGGCTGACCTCTATTTGGAAGTATTTTTATTGGTCGGCACCAAAGCGAAAGCATGCCTATGAGGCCAGGTTGGAGGAAGAGCAGATTAACCTTAAGGATGAGCTCAAGGAAAGCTTGAGAAATCGGTCAGGTCGGATTGCGTACATTATCACACTTTTGGTTATTGGACTTTCAATTATTGTTTTCTCAGTATTTGGTTCGTCGGGTGCGCTTGATACAAAGCTGCTGATTCTTTATCTTAGTATACTTTGGATTTTTATGTATGTCATCGGCATCATTGTATACCGTATCCTCATGAAGAAATACCAGTAGGTCATTGAGATATAGATTACAATTCGTAGAAAACCGTGTTAATCCAAATGCTTTCATTTTAAAATTTCCTGGGTAAGTAAGAATATCCATAAAATAAGGCAGTCCAGGTAATCTATAAAGGCACTCTCTATAAGGCACTCTATCCTTCTTTGGACAGGGTGCTTTTTCAGAGTTGACAACAGTGTATTTATGTTCTAAAATAAGTAACATGTGTTATGTAACGCATGTTACTTATTAGGGCTATAAAGGAGATGCTTGTTATGCCGCCTGCCATTAAGGTTACGAAAGAGGCTATTATGGCTGCCGCTTTGCGCATGGTGAGAGAGAAGGGCATTGAGTGCCTGAACGCCCGGGATTTGGCAAAAGAAATAGGCTGTTCTGTACATCCTTTGTTCAGAGCCTATGAATCCATGGACGGCCTTAAAGCCGCGGTATATAAAACGGCTGAGTCGCTGTACAATGAACGCATGCTAAGTGGTGCAGCCCATACAGGGGACGCTTTTCTTGATATGGGCCTTGCTTATGTTCATTTTGCTCAACAGGAGAAGAATCTTTTCAGGCTGTTATTTATGTCGGACGCTTTCGGAAACCAAAGTATAGGGGATATCGCCGGGAGCACGGAAGGGGACGACGCGGTTTTAGATATGCTGTGCCAAAGGACCAAGCTAAGCAAAAAAGCTGCGCAAGAGCTGTATACGGGAATTTGGCTGACCACCCACGGGATAGCTGCAATGTTTGCCACGAACAGCTGTCGGTTTAATGATGAGGAAATAAGAAGATTTTTAAACAATTCGTTTATGGGATTGCTGCTTAAGTTAAAAAATGAGGAGGCACATCAATGAAAAACGCATATTCGCAAAAACATCCCTATCTTACTGCCGTACTTCTCGCACTACTGTGTACCTTCATGACCGGACTTGGAATGGCAGTTTCACAATTCTTGGAACTGGATTCCAACACCCAACTGGCGGTAACCACTTTTTTTCTGTTAATTTCTATAATCATCGGTCTTGTTATCATGAAGAAATCCCGGTTTTCTCTTTCTGAATACGGGTTTAGCAAAGGTATCAAACACTCCGGACGAAAAATGGGTTGGTATATACCGCTCATTGTAATGGAATTGCTTCCCTTTGCTGCCGGTCTGAATAGAGAGATTTCAACATCCCAGTACGTTTTGTTATTGCTCTTTACAGTTGCCGTTGGTTTTAATGAGGAGATTTATTTTAGAGGTCTTGCATTAAAATTTATGAACGGCAAGGGACAGAAAAAAGCGATCCTCTGCTCCTCCTTGATATTTGGAATACTTCATTTAGCCAACGCTTTTAACGGAAAGAATACTCTGTACCTTATCCTGCAAATGCTTTTTGCTTTCTTGGTGGGCTTTGTTCTGGCTGAAATTGTCAGTATAACGAAAAGCCTTTGGGCTGTTATTATCTGGCATGCGGCGCACGATTACATAGCCTCAATCACAGGCGATACCCTGGACCACATGGCGTTAATTATTCTTGCAATTCAGGTGGTAATTCTCATCGCTTATGCCATTTATTTATGGGCAGCCGTATGCCGTGATGCCCAGGCCGAAAAAACTCCCTTTCCTCTTGCCGACGAAGGAAGAAGTAAATAAGGCTAATGGCAGGCAAAAGAGCGTGGAAGGGGGAAGAGGGCCTCGGAACGGCATTTATAATAAATCAAAAGCTGGGGTATCGCTCTCCTTTTTTTTAGCCAGATCCGCATATGCAAAGGTTTATCAATCAGCTTTCCTCCGGGGATAAGAGCCTTACCTGTCCGCTGTCTCCATCCACCAGAATTTTCTGTCCGTCCGTTAATACTTTTGTAGCGTTGCCGCAGCCTAAGACGGCAGGAATATTGTATTCCCGGGCGACAATGGCGCTGTGGGACAAAGGTCCTCCCGTATCGGACACCACGGCGCCGGCAATAAGAAAAAGCGGGGTCCACACCGGGTCGGTGTATTTGCACACCAGAATATCTCCCTTTTTAAGCTTGCCGAATTCGGTAATATTGTGTACAAGGCATACCTTGCCTTCTGACCTGCCCGTATTTCCTGAAATGCCTTTCAATACATTCTTTTCCACAGGAGCTGATTGAGCTTCCATCCTGTTCCACATGGCCTGGTTTTTTACCCGGGCGCTTTTTCTTGTTTGAATTTTGCTTTTGTACACCGCTTTATCGGTTTCGTTACCCAACTTATAGACTTCGTTTAAGGTTAAGTACAAAACATCTTCAACGTCAGGGAAAAGGTCGGTGCTCCGTCCTGCCAACTCCTTCACAATTCTGCGGCTGAGTCCATAACACCGCTCCAGGAAATAAAGGCTCTCTTCTCTGTTTTGATGGTATATGCGAAATTCCTCTATTCTTTTAATAAGCCCTTTGGATACCCGGGGACTAAAAGTGCTGTTTATCCGCTGGAGGATGGCATCATATTTGTTCCTGTCAGCTCTTGAATTGGAGCTGTCTGCGGCCACACGGAGGAGGGACAGAAAAGGGCGTTTGTCCTCATTCCAGGAGGATGCGCTGAAGGCGAGATAACTGTTTGTGGATTTCCAGCCATACTCTTTAAGAATTTGGCGATAGCATGAGCCGAATTCCCTGTACCGGGAGGAAAGATGAGACAGGCGGGCCTGGGGCTCCTCCTTGCCCGAAATTCCCTCAATTTCTTTTCTGAGGGCAGGGTCCCGGTTTACAAGCTTACCCAGTTCCTCCAATGCAACATTCATGTCCCATGTTTTGTAATGAAGGCCGCTTAAAAGATCGTATTGGGATGCGGCGGGCGTGAGGCGCTTTAAACGAAAGCGTATCAATAGCCCCAATAAAAAGCTGGGATAAATATTGTACCGAAACCGGACATAAATGATTTTATCTGCAATAGTCATAAGCTCCTGAAGCTTTTCAACCAGTTTTTCCGAGGCCAGCCCTTCAAAAGCGCAGGCTTCCAGGTCCTCAAGCTGAAGGCTTACCGCTTGCCAGACCTTCCTTGTTGCCGATACGTTTTTATGAAGATTACCGTACTGCCCAATGCGAAAGGGTACAAGAAGAACACGAGGGGTCACTTTTACGGTGGGTGCGTGAACCTCCATTTCACCCGTATCCTTTAAAAGGAGGGCATCTCCCTGGGGCATTCTTATACCAAGCTCATCTATGGTTATCCGCTTGCCTTCCATAACAGCCTGAAAGGGTGCTAAATCCAGGGGGAACGGGGGAGCGGGGCAATGCTCTATGAGATTGTTCATCATCATGCGCTCCCGTTTGTTTTGCTTTTTTATGTATTCTGAAGAGTTTCCTTCTCCAAGGTTTTTCAGTGTAGTTATACCTCTGGACTGAAGAATAGAGAGGGTATTGCCGCGAAAAGCCCACTCAATATCCTGGGGGGCGCCGTAATGCGCTTCTATTTTCTGGGCCATGCCTGTAAGCGCATGCACCTGTTTATCGGAGAGACAGAAGCGGCGCCTTTGTATGTGGTTGTTTGGCTTTTGCCGGGTCCCCCCCTCGTTTTCATACACTATGGAGAATTCCTTGCTCCCAAGTGTTCTTTTTATTATATGGCCTTTTTCCTTGTCCCAGAGAAAGGTGTCCGGGGTTACCCTGCCTGATACCACAGCTTCACCCAGGCCGTAAGACCCGTTTATCATCATTTCCTTCGTGCTGCCGTTAAGTGGATTAACAGTAAAAAGTACACCTGAAACATCACTTTCTATCATTTCCTGTACCACTACGGACAAAGCGATTTTGCCGGTGTCAAAGCCTGTTTTCCTGCGGTAGGCGATAGCTCTTTCTGTCCACAGGGAGGCAAAGCAGCACTTGACAGCCTCAATGAGCTTGTCGATGTCCCGGATATTGAGAAAGGTTTCCTGCTGGCCCGCAAAGCTGGCCTCCGGCAAATCCTCCGCCGTAGCGGAGGAGCGGACGGCAACTCGAAGCCTATCGCCCATTTGGTTATAAGCGCTTTCAATTTGGGCATGCATTTCGGTTGAAATGCGGCCCGTCTTTATTCTCTCCATAAGTTTTTCGGAAAAGCCGGATTCAAGAACCGGTGAAGTATCAGCAGCAGCAAGCAGGCTTTGGATTTCCACGTCTATAGAATTATCCTCTATGTAAGCGTCATAAGCCTGGCTTGTAATGCAGAAGCCCTGGGGGACGGGAAAACCCTGAGCCAGCATTTCGCCTAAGTTGGCACCCTTTCCCCCTGCCAGCAGAATGGAATCCTTCCGGACCTTATCCAGTTGGATAATATACATATCAATCCTTCCTTTCTTTCAACACCATAGAACCGTGAAGTATAAGGGCCAGTGCGCTTGAAACAAACACTCCCGCAAACAGGATGACGCCTGCTCCTGTCAGCATCAGGCTCATAATACTGACCCCAAGGGCTCCGCCCAGATTTCGCATTAAATGGGCGATACTGTTTATGCCTGCCTGGCGGCTCTCAATTTGGGCCTGAATCACACCAAGCAAGGTTCCTGTAAGAATGCCCACCCCCGTTCCCAGTAAAAGCAGGGAACAGAAAAACACCCCAACCTTACCGGTGAAATAGGAAACCGCTCCTGCCCCACACCCTAGTAAAAGGCTAATCCAGCCCATGCTTATGATCCTGCCGGCCTCCTTCTTTAATAAGGAGGATAAAAGACTGGCTGTTCCCATGGCGGCAATATAGATAAGAAGGGCCTTGCCTGATGTCTCCGTAGTCCATGAAAACCGGCCCGTCATATACACCGGAAGATAAGCCATACAGCTATTCAGAATTCCTCCCATAAGCATTACCTGGTAAAGAAGGCCCCGAAGCCGGCTGTTTTTCATAAATTCCGGTGGAAGAAGGCCAGCCTGACTTCTGCGTTCATAAATAATAAAAGCAGCCAGTAAAGCACCTCCGGCAAAAAGAAGAGACAGGCCGAAGACGGAAAGAGAGCGGCTCATCTTTTCAAGACCCAACAAAGTTATAAGTAAAGCGGGTATAAGTATTAGCGCCGAACCCAGCCGGAGGGGCGCCGTGTTCTTTGCTCTCAGGTTTTCTCTGCTGCTGAGTACCACCAGCAGCAGGCCTGCAAGGCCCGGGGGCAGCAGGAGAAACAATCCCAGACGCCAGGTGAAATGGGTGGCGAAGAAGCCACCCAAAAGGCTTCCCAGTCCTGTATTGATAATCTGGAAGACTGCCGCAAAGCCATAAACCCTTCTCATCTGTTCCTTTTGAAAAAGGGTTCCAATCATGCCGTAAGCAGCTGGAACAAGCATACCGGCGCCAAGCCCCGCCAACACCCGGGATAGAATCAACCCGGTCATGCCGGGGCTTAACCCGCTTAATAACGTACCAAGCAGAAAGACGATTCCCCCAATAAGATAATTTCGCCGATAGCCAAAGCGGTCACAAAAGCTTCCGAAAAGGGGGAGGGTAACGGTGGAAGCCAGAAGATACCCGCTGTAAACCCAGGAATAATAGGCGGTTGTCCCAAACTCCCGGCTGATGGCGGGCATGGCTGTTGCCAGTTGCGTCTGAAGGAGCATGGAAAGGCACATGCCTAGCATCAGGCCGATGCAGGTAAGTATTTTTGCGGCTTTCATACTTAACCACCTGTTCCCGATTCATTGGATCCAAGAAAATCCTTAAGAAGCTCACGCAGCCCGTTAACATATATTTTTCTCACAATGTGCAGCGATTCCTTTGCCGCAGCTTTTGAATAATCGTGGTGTATGACTTCAAACAGGCTGTGGTACTGGGCGCTTGAAAGAAGGGCCAGTGCCTCTTTGGATACTGGAAAAGGCTTCTCTGTGCTTAACGGCGCAAGGATTTTTTCAACAAATTCAAGGGTGCGCTGGAATTTAAACTGAATCAAAGCCTCGGCAAAGGAGCTTACCGTGCTTCCGTCGGATTTGCAGACCAGAAGCTTGAACGCATCATGATGTTCAAACATATAGTCTATCAACCAGTCAAATATCTCCCTGTCCAGCTCGGCTAACTCATCCCAGGATTTTGTACTTCCAAGGGCGGAGTATCGGCCCTTATACAAATTTATCTGTTCCTCCATACCCTTTATAACAGGATCAACCAGGGCCTGGAAAATTTCATCCTTGTTTTTATAGCGGATATAAATTGCGCCGCTGGTGGCTCCGGCGTTTTTAGCAATTCGGTTGATGGAGGCATCTTTATAGCCATAGGTCATAAATTCTTCCTTCGCGCTCTCAGCGATTTTTTCGTCCAGGCCTTCCATACGCAGTGCCATGCCGATTCTCCCTTCAGTTCAATAAAGTTCTAATTCATAGCGGTACTATCAATATTACCACTATTAATAGTACTGCTATGAATTAGAAATTGCAAGCCTGAACTATAAAAAATAAAGCGTAGGTTCTATCGGTTGATCTGTATGGCTCCAGTGTGTCAAAGGTTATAGCAAAAGAAATTTACATTTCGATTTCAGACCGAAAGCTTTAAGGAATTATTCACATTTGTGATAGGTATTTTTAATAACTAAATTTTATATGAATTTATAATTAAATTTACAAATAGGGGATTGATTAGAAACAAAGGCGGAGTAAAAATGAAAAAGACATTTTTTTTGGCTTTGGGCGTATTAGTGGCTGTGCTTCTTATTTTTTACGCTTTAAAAAACGGAAATGAGCCGTTGGAAAGAAACGGGACAGGGGAAAATGCAGAGCCTCGTATAATGGCTTTAAGCCATTCTGAATTGGAGGCTGAAAGTGCCATCGTTATAGATGGAGACAGCGGGAAGATATTATTTGATAAAAATGCCGACAAAAAAATGTATCCTGCCAGTACGACAAAAATAATGACAGCCCTGCTTGCTCTTAAATATGGAGAAATAGATGAAGAAATAAAAATAGGAGAAGAGGTAGGCATCTTATTGCCGGATGCCAGCAAAGCAGGTCTGGAATATGGTGAAATCATGACGCTGGAACAGCTGCTAAAAGCCCTTATGCTTCCATCAGGCAATGACGCTGCCAACGCCATAGCTGTGCATATCGCAAAAAAAGTAAGCGGTGATAAAACCATGGATTTTTCGGAGGCTCTGCCGTATTTTCGCAAGCTGATGAATGAAGAAGCGAAGGCGCTGGGGGCCGATAATACCCATTTTGTAAATGCTCACGGGTACCATAGTGAGGACCATTACACCTGTGCCTACGACCTGGCTCTCATTGCTCTTGAAGCAATGAAATATTCCTATTTTCGGGAGACGGTCAAGCTGACATACGCAGAAACAGAGTCTGTTAGCGTGGCAGCCGGCGGTGCCGGCAAGAATACCGAAGCGGAGGATACCCATAGCTGGATGAATACAAATAAACTATTAATAAAGGATTCCGGCTTTTATTATGAAAACGCAACAGGCATAAAAACCGGATACACATCCGCTGCGGGCTACTGTCTGGTTTCATCGGCGGAAATGGACGGCAGAAGCGCCATTGCCGTCCTATTAAACAGCACGGAGCAGGGACAGTGGTCAGATGCGGTTAAGCTTTTAAAAAAAGCCTTGAAAAAATGAAGCTGTAAAGCATTGGTTAAAAAGGCAAGAGGAACAGGATTTTCAATTTCCTGTGCCTCTTTTACTAACATTTAATGACCTGTTATTTTTTATCAATAGCCAAAAGGGTTTGAAGAAGAACATTAGCTCCCTTCCAACAGTTCTCGATGGGGGTCTTTTCAATTTCACAATGACTGTGCCCTCCAATACTGGGAACGAAAACCATGGTGGTAGGGATAACATCGGCAACAAACTGTGCATCATGGCCGGGACCGCTGTATAAGCGAAGAGTGGAGTAGCCATTGGCCTGAGCATTTTTTTCCACAAAATTTACAAGCTCATTATTAAAGGCAACGGTTTTGCGGGTCCAGAGCTGCCTGTAGCTTACCTTGCATTTGGCAAGCTCGGAAGGAATAGCTTCAATAATTTGAACAACCTTCTTTAATTCCTCGGGATTCTGATGCCTTGCATCCAGAGTAAAACGCACCAGATCGGGTATAACCGTATGAACATTGGGATAAGCGTTAATGCGTCCGGTTGTGTATACCAGCTTTTCGTCAAGCTTATCCAGCTCTCTGTGCAGATACTGGATGGCCTCGCTTGCCGCATACAGGGCATCCTTTCTCATTTTCTGGGGAACCGTGCCCGCATGTCCGGCCTGGCCGATGAATTCAAACTCATAGTTGACCATACCCACAACGCCTTCAACGATGCCAATATCAATACCGGCAGCCTCCAGAACAGGGCCCTGCTCAATATGAAGCTCAACAAAGGCCTTGTAGTTGTTTGCGTTTAATCGGCTTTTAGCGTCGCCCTTGTAGCCGCTGGCATCCAGAGCCTCGCTAAAGGTGATGCCCTCCTTGTCTTTTGAGGCCAGCATTTTAGCCTTGTCGAACTTGCCGGTAATCACGCCTGAGGACATCATAGCCGGATCAAACCGGGAGCCTTCCTCATTGGTCCATATCATTATGGTTATAGGATGACGGTGGGGAATTTTTTCAGTCACCAGGGTTTCAGCTGCCTCCATGGCGGTGAGCACTCCCAGTATACCATCGTAATTACCGCCCTGAACTACCGAATCACAGTGAGAGCCGGAAGCGATACGTGGGAGATCCTCCGAGCCCTTGAGTGTAGCATAAATATTTCCCATATCATCGGTTTCAATGGAAGCTCCCAGTGCCTTCATACGGCTTACAAACTCACCTCTGGCAGCCAGGGCCGCCTCCGAGAGGGACAGGCGGGTTATACCACCCTTACCCGTATCCCCGAATTTGCTGAATGCGGTTATTTTCTCTTCCAACCTTTTTAAATCACATAGGCTCATGGCAACGTCTCCTTCACTTTTATCATATAAGGCGCAAACCAGACTTTTGATAAAAGACGAGTCTGGCCGCTGCCTGAAAAGCAGCGTTTAGTACCTGTAGCTGATATAAGCGCCAATAAAAAAAGTTATTTCATCGGCGCTACGTATCCATTAGGCTGCGGGCATGGCCCGCTTTAGTAATGAAATAATTATAGCACATTCTATTCCGTTGTTAATAAGTCAATTTGATTAAAATGCAGGAAAAGAGATAAAATGCTGCATTGATAAGCAGGGCGGTAAAATACCGCTATCAAAGATGCTGATTTTGCAAGCTATATAAAAAACGGGTTGCGAAAAATTGCAAGTTTTTTATTTATTCCTGCAAATACTCGATATAGAAATATGTAAAAAAAGTAATGCACTTCCATACCGGAAGAGCTGTCCAATAAAAAAAGTTCATTCTAGCAAGAAATCAGCACAGCATTTTAGACCGTTTGAATAAAAAAAGCACACCGGATTAAAAGGATACTCTATGAAGACCATAGAAGGCCAATCTATAATAAAACTCGCACAGGGACCGGGCATAAAATTCACCCGGCTCTGCCATGAAGGGAGGATAAACATGGAGCGTTCATTTATAAAAGGCACCGGTACGGGAAATCTGTCCCAAGCAAAATTACGATCCAGGCTCCGGTGGCTTTGGCGGGATCGCCATCTGTATTTGATGCTGATTCCCGTTATACTCTTTTATCTCATATTTTGCTACGCTCCCATGGGGGGCCTGGTTATCGCCTTTAAGGATTTCAGGTTTAACCTGGGAATCGACGGAAGCCCCTGGGTAGGCTTTAAATATTTCGATCAGCTTTTTAATATGTCGGCCTTTTGGACGGCATTTAGAAATACACTGCTTTTAAATGTGTATTCCCTGATTGTGGGCTTTCCCGTACCCATTATTTTAGCCATTTTGTTTAATGAAATAGGTAATCTTCGTTACAAAAGGGTACTCCAGCAGATTATTTATCTGCCCCATTTCTTCTCCTGGGTTATTCTGGGAGGTATGATTGTCAACATCCTTTCGCCCAATACGGGCTTTGTCAACAGCATTCTGTCCTCATTGACAGGTCAGAGCATTTACTTTATGACAAGTGAAGCCTGGTGGCCCTGGGTGTTCGTGCTTTCAGGAATCTGGAAGGAAGCAGGCTGGGGTACCATTATCTATCTTGCGGCCATTACAGGCATTGATCCCGAAATGTACGAGGCGGCTATACTGGACGGAGCGGGGAAGTGGAAGCAGATACGCTACATTACCCTTCCCAGCATTATGCCCACCATACTTATCATGCTTATTCTGCGAATGGGTTCCATGATGACCATCGGCTTCGAGCAGGTTTATGTACTTCAAAACGGAGCGGTACGAAAGGTTTCCGACGTTATCAGCACCCTGGTCTACCGCATCGGTATTGAAGGGGCTCAGTACAGTCTGACCACAGCCATCGGTATTTTTCAGTCGGTAATAGCCGTTGTTCTGGTTCTCACAGCCAATAAGCTGGCCAACCGGTTCCAGGAAGGCGGAGGCATCTTTTAAAGCCCCGGTATAGGAAAGGAGTGAATGACTTGTTTAAAAGCAGAGGCGAAAAAATATTTCACGCCTTCAATTATGTCTTTCTGACACTGGTGGTGCTCACAACCCTGCTGCCCTTTCTCAACATCCTGGCCACCTCCTTCAGTGACGAAAGCTCGGTTTTAACGGGAAAGGTTTTGTTCTGGCCCGTCAATTT
>JAFADM010000043.1 GCA_023424865.1 Bacillota bacterium
TACAGCTCCGGGCGTCGATCCCTGAAAATCCCCCACTCTGCCCTCTGATACTCCAGCTTATCCAGGTCCAGCTCCTCAACAAGCACGCCCTGGCTTTCCCGGTCGGCTTCCGCAAGCTTTTTGCCGGTGGGGCCGGCGATGAAAGAGGAACCGTAAAAGGTGATGGAGGAATCCTCATCCGTTTCCGTTCCGATTCGGTTGGAGGCCACCACCGGCACCAGATTGGACGCGGCATGGCCTAGCATACAGGTCTGCCAGTGGTCCTTGGAATCAACGGAGCCATCCTGAGGCTCCGAGCCTATGGCTGTGGGATAAAACAGAAGCTCCGCCCCCATCAGCACCATACAGCGGGCCGCCTCCGGGAACCATTGATCCCAGCAAATCCCCACACCGATTTTGGCATAACGTGTTTGCCACACCTTAAAGCCCGTGTCTCCGGGATTAAAGTAAAACTTTTCTTCATAGCCGGGGCCGTCGGGTATATGACTTTTCCGGTAAGTACCTAAAATACTTCCGTCAGCATCAATAACCGCCAGAGAATTATAGCGTGCATTGTTCTTTTTTTCGTAAAAGCTGATGGGAAGCACCACGGAAAGCTCCGCCGCAATTTTCCGGAAGTGGTTTACCGCCGGGTTTGCTTCCAGCTCGGCGGCAAAGGCGTAATAATCCGCTTTTTCCTTCTGGCAAAAATAGGGTGTTTCAAAAAGCTCTTGAAGGAGAATGATTTGAGCGCCCTTTTTAGCCGCCTCCCTGACCAGTGCCTCCGCCTTTTCGATATTTTCTTCCCTGTTCCAAGTGCAGCTCATTTGGGTTGCCGCAACCTTTATGCTTCTCATTTTGTATTCAATCCTTCCTGAGGGGATACTGCCGCCATATGTTCTTACACTCCGGACACAGGCATTTGCTGAGTTGTGCAGTGGACATTCCCGCCTTCTTTAATGAGGGCCATACCGTCAAAGCATCTAATTTTCCTATGGGGGAAAGCGGCTTCCAGGGTTTGCTGAGCCTGTCTGTCCGCCTCTCCGGCCTCCCCACCGAATACTGGAAGAATAATGCCGCCGTTAACAAAGTAGAAGTTTAAATAGCTTAAGGTGAGCCTGTCTCCTTCATAATCCCTTCTGGGTGGCTGGGCAACGGGAATTACCTCCAGCTTTCTGCCACGGGCATCCGTTGCCTTATTCAATATGTCCAGGCATTCCCTGGTTATGGCAGCATTTTCATCCTCCGGATCGGTGCAAACCTGAAGCAGGACCTTTCCGGGGGAGGCAAAGCAGGCCAGATTGTCCACATGACCGTCTGTCTCATCTCCGGACAGGCCTTTTTTCAGCCAGATAACCTTTTCAATGCCAAGATATCTTCTTAAATCCGCTTCGATTTCCTCGCGACTCATGTCAGGGTTCCGGTTGGGATTTAAGAGACATTCCTCCGTGGTTATGAGAGTACCCTCTCCATCGGTATGGAAGGAACCTCCCTCCATGACCGGGGGTGCATTGAAGCAGGGTACATGGTAGTGGGACAGTATCTGAGGAGCAACCCGGTCATCCAGATCCCATTCGGGGTACTTACCTCCCCAGGCATTAAAGCGCCAGTTGACACCGGCCAGTTCGCCTTTTGAATTGCGAACAAAGGTGGGGCCGTTGTCACGAAGCCACGCATCGTTATGAGGAATCTCAAGAAAGGAAATGTCATAAAGGCACTGCTCACCGGTATTATCCGATGCTGCTTCCAAATTGAGGCTTTCTATGAGGTCCTCCACCCTTCCCTTTTCACCGGGGCACACCACCACCGATACCGGCTCAAAGGCGGCAATAGCCAGAGCCAGCCGCCCCATTCCCCGGCAAACCTTTTCATAATCTTCAGGGTAGCACATGGATTTTTTCACAGGCCAGGATAAAAGAGTTCTCTGATGAGGCTCCCATTCGGGGGGCATTTTATAACCGTTTGCCGAAGGATAAATGCCTTCGAAACCTTTTTGTTCATTCTTCGTTGTCATAGGCCTCTGTTTAGTTACCTCTTCTCTGTCGGAATATGGATTCATTTTACGATTCTGCCATTTCTGCTTCTTGCTTGTTTTTTACCGGCCATCCGGCTTTAATGAGCTCTTTGCTTCCCATCATAAAAAAGTTTTCTATAAAGAGTACGAAGCCCGTGGCTACCAGCAGCCATTCAATACGCACCCTGTCGGCAAGAGGCCCGAAAACAAGCATTCCAAGAGGCGTGACGGAACTTGAAATCATGGTCATAACACTAAAGACTCTTCCCATATAATCGGGCTCCACCTTCTCCTGAATCATTACCATGGCAGGTGTATTAAATAGTGGTATAACCAGTCCCACTGCGGCCATAAAGGCCAGGTAAACCCAGAAATTCGTGACCAGTCCCAGAGCCAGGGTTCCCGCACCCACGGCAAAGCCCGAAAGAACCATGGTATGAACTCTGTTTTTAAAGCCGCCCCAGGTTGCCATGATGAGGCCTCCGGACATCATGCCTATAGAAAAGGTCATTTCAATGGCAGTGAGGCGCCACACATCATCCCCGAAGCTTCGGGTCACCTGGAGAGGTGTTAAAAAAGCTGCCGGAGCCGCAAAAAAAGAAAAAATGGCAACAAAGGTGAAAAAGGTAATCAGGAACGGATGGTTCTTAATATAACCGAGTCCCAGCTTCATATCCTTAAGATAGCTGTTTTGGTGAAGCTCCTCGGTTTTCTCCCTGGGAGGCACCCGTAAAAAGGCAAACAGGGTGACAATCGCCAGGGCAGCCGTAATAACATCAATAAAGAAAATGTATTCCAATGGTGCTAAAGTCATCAAAGCGCCGCTGAGCATAGGTGACACCAGCATAATAAGCGACTGAATGGTGCCATTGACGGAATTAACCCGGGTGAGCTTCTCCTGAGGGACCAGCTCAGGCAGGAAGGCGCCTACGGCAGGTGTTTGAATACCTGAACCCAGTGAACGAACGGCAGATACCACAAACAAAAGCCAAACAGAATAGTGGCCCATCATGAAAAGAATGGCCATTATAAGGGTTACGAAGGCAATAAGCGCATCCGCCAGCATGATGAGGGTTTTGCGGTTGTAGCGGTCAGCCCAGACCCCTGAAAAGGGTGACAGAAAAAGGGTGGGCAAAAAGCCGCAGATAATGGACAGGGTCATCATAATACCGGATTTCGTGCTCAGTGTGATATGCCACATAATGGCGTACTGCACCAGCGAGGAGCCGAAAAGGGAAAGGGTCTGCCCTGTCATAAAAAGCACAATATTCTTTTTCCAGTTTTCTTTCGTCATAGACTTTGTCATAAGAAGCAATTCTCCTTTAAGTGAAAGGATGTTTCTTTTTGGCATTCTTATTTTAAAGTATTATGACCTGTTTGTACAATTGAATTCGAAAGATATAATCAAAAATTAACCGGACTTAAATTTTTCCCCTTGTGGATTTTCCGTCA
>JAFADM010000165.1 GCA_023424865.1 Bacillota bacterium
TGGTTAGCTTGCACGATAAAAAAAATTATATTCATTACTACATCATGATGGTGCCCGGGCTGATCTGGCTTGTTTTGTTCAGCCTGGTGCCAATGGCCGGCATAATTATGGCTTTTCAGGACTTTAAGCCCGGTCTGGGATGGCTGCATTCTCCCTTCATTGGCTTTGACAATTTCAGGTTTATGTTTGTTATCAGTGAGGTAAGGCAGGTATTTATCAATACGGTTGCCATTGCAATGGGGAAAATTATCGGAAACCTTATTGTGCCCTTAATCTTTGCCCTGCTTTTAAATGAATTAACGCTAAAGCGCTTGGTTCGGCCTATTCAGACCATTGCCTATATGCCGTATTTCCTCTCCTGGGTCATTCTGGCAGGTATTATTCTTAATGTGTTCGGCTATACCGGACCGGTTAATTCCTTTCGCAGCTTATTCGGCTCGGAGCCCATATTGTTTTTCGGGCGGCCGGACCTGTTTCGAGCGCTGGTAATAGGATCCGACATATGGAAGGGCTTTGGCTACAATGCCGTTATATACTTGGCCGCCCTGACGTCCATTGATCCGAATTTGCATGAAGCGGCGGGTATTGACGGAGCCGGGCGCTTACGGCGGCTATGGCATATTACGCTTCCCGGCATCACCGGCACGGTTGTTCTTCTCGCTATTTTGTCCCTTGGGAATGTGCTGAACGCCGGCTTTGACCAAATCTACAATTTGTATAACCCCCTTGTCTATTCCTCCGGCGATATTATTGACACCTGGGTGTACCGGGCGGGATTACGTGATTTACAGTTCAGCCTGGCCACCACGGTGGGGCTTTTGAAATCTGTTGTCAGTTTTTTATTAATATCACTGGCATACTTCCTTGCGGACAGGTTTGCGGGCTATAAATTATTCTGAAAGAAGGTGCGCCATTGGTAGAGGAAAAATCAACCGCTTCAAGAGTTTTTAACCTGATAAACAGCATTGTACTCATTCTGACCGCGCTGGGCTGTCTGCTGCCGCTCTGGTATATCTTCTGCGTTTCCGTCAGTGACAAATTTTCGGTTAACGCGGGGCTTGTAAGCTTCTGGCCGATAGGCTTTAATCTGAACTCCTACGAGAGAATAATCGGTGAGGCCGCTTTCTTCCAGGCGTTTTGGGTTTCCTTCAAAAGAGTGGTGCTGGGAACCGCGGTTAGTGTGGTTGTCATTCTGCTTACGGCTTTTCCTCTTTCAAGAACAAATAAATCCATGCCGGGCAGGAACGTGTTGATGTGGATCTTTATTTTTTGCATGCTGTTTAACGGAGGAATTATTCCCTGGTACATAACCATAAGCCGGTATGGTCTTATTGATTCCATTTGGGGGTTGGTTTTGGCGGGGGGAGTCCCCATCTTCAACATCATTCTTGTAATTAATTTTTTTCGAAATATCCCTCCGGCACTGGTTGAGGCCGCCTATGTGGACGGCGCGGGGCCCTGGCGTATTTTCCTCCAGATTTATATACCGCTGTCAGGCCCGGTAATTGCCACCATTACACTTTTTACAATAGTAAATCACTGGAATGATTTTTTTCAGGGAATGGTTCTTACAACCAAGCAGAAAAACTACCCGCTGCAAACCTATATTCAGCAATTGGTGGTAACTATTGACTACAGCAACCTGTCCGCCGACCAGATGGAAGCAATAAACCGCCTCAATAACCGGTCGTTGGACTCGGCAAAAATTTTTATTGCCATGATACCCGTTCTTTTAATTTATCCCTTCCTTCAAAAATATTTTGTGACAGGTATTACACTGGGCTCCGTAAAGGGGTAAAAGGTATGCGTTTTTAGGCCGCAGAGCTTTTAGACTTAAGCGTATTGCTTTTATAAAGAAAAGATTATAGGAGGTATTAACATGAAAAAACTCACTCGCGTTTTTCTTGCAGTGGTTTGCTGCGCTGCGCTTCTGGCCGGGTGCGGCGACAGTGTGTCTGTTGAGAAAGACCCGCCGGAGGCTTCTTCTCCTTTAACAGCTCCTGAAAACGAAAAAACGCAAGCCGGGGATCCTTTCGGCAGGTACGATGAAACGGTTGTTATTAAAGTCGCGCGGGCAGTCAATCCCAATGTAACCTACCCGGAGGGGGATTCAATCGAGGATAATGCCTATGTCAGGGATATCCTTAAGGAGCTCAATATCAAGGTGGAATACGACTGGGTGAGTTCTGAGGCGGATTTTGATCAAAAAATGAATCTGGCTATTTCAAGCAATACCATTCCTGATGCGGTAATGGTAAATCCTACACAGTTTCAGTCCATGAGGGAATTCAATCTTATTGAACCTCTGGATGGGGCCTTTGAGCAGTATGGAAGTGAAATGCTTAAGAGCTTTTATGTAAGCGGCGGAGAGGCATTAGCCCAGCTCTGTACCGATAACGGGAGCATGATGGCGGTTCCTGCGCCAAAGGTAAAATCAAATGGCTTTTATGCCATGTGGATAAGGCAGGATTGGCTGAATGAAATGAATTTGCAGGTCCCAACCACCATGGAGGAGCTGAAAGCCGTAGCAAAGGCTTTTGCCGGACGCGACAGGGATGTTGTCGGCATTATCGGCCCCGACAGGGGGCGGGATCTAACGCGGCAGGTAGACAACAGCTTTGGGTTTGACCCCATTTTCGCGGCTTATCGCAGCTTTCCCCAATACTATCTGAGAGATGAAAGCGGTGAGATAGTCTACGGCTCCACCGCTCCGGAGACGAAAAAGGCGCTGGCCGAGCTTGCCTCAATGTATGCGGAGGGTATGATAGATCCTGAAATGATGATAAGAGAAAACAGCCTGCAGCTGGCGCTGGATAACAAGGGAGGTATTTTCTTCGCCCCCTGGTGGATGGGTTATAATTTAGCCGATGCCTATTGGCAGGAAAATCCTGCGGACTGGCAGGCCTATACACCGCCCCTGGCGGATGACGGTAAGCTTTACGCCCATATGCCGCCCCCTTCGGATGCCTTTCTGGTTGTCCGCAAAGGCTATGAGCATCCGGAAGCGGCCATAAAGATAATAAACCTTTTGCTCCGGGATGAGCCTGAATGGGTTGAAGAGGGGATAGTAGACAGTATAGGCCTGGGATGGGTATATCCTTTGTTTTCGGTATTTGACAATTCTGATGAAATTGAAGTATCATACGAATTGTTAACACAATTTCTGGAAGGCAAGATCACCATGGAAGATGTGGACTTTAGCACCCACAAGCTTCTAAAGGGTGATATGAAGGCCATAGAAATTCTTAAAAAAGAGCCGCTTACGGATTTCAGCATTCAAAAATGGGACCTGAAAAATGAAATTGCCCCATCCAATCTTCCCCGCCTCATATCCATTATGGTGGGAGGAAAGCCCCTTGCGACAGTTGAGGATCTGGTTGAGATCTACAGCCTGACCTATACAAGAACGGATACTATGGTATCACGGCAGGCAAGCCTGGATCGAATGGAAGAGGAAGTGTTTACCAAGATAATTATGGGGCAGGAGCCTGTGGACTCGTTTGATCGATTTGTTTCGGATTGGCTTGCCCAGGG
>JAFADM010000078.1 GCA_023424865.1 Bacillota bacterium
GCAGCCATCGTGGAGCAGGATCTTGAAAGACTGAGAAAGGTTGAGCTTGTGCCTTTTAAAGCCGGAATCGATGCGGGAACAGGCATGGTTATGACAGCCCATGTGCTTACGCCGGGTATCACGTCCAACGGACTTCCGGCCACACTTTCACCCGAAATCATAACAGGGTTGCTCCGGGAGGAGCTGAGCTATGATGGTGTGGTTATTACCGACGGTCTTGAAATGAGTGCCGTTTCCTCTTATTTTGAAGAGGAGGAGGCCGTTGTTAAAGCTCTTTTAGCCGGTGTGGACATGCTTCTTCTTCCAAGGGATTTTGAAAGTGCCTATGGCGCGGTTTTCAATGCCGTTCAGTCGGGTACCATCCCTATAGAGCGTCTGGACACTTCGGTTCTGCGTATATTAAAGCTTAAGGCCGTCTATGGACTGTTGGATTCCGGTGGAGAGGAACCGGAAAATCTGCCTGACCCGGAGGAAATTCTGGGTTCCAGGGAGCATCAGGACTTAGCCGATAAAATCAGAAAGGAAGCAGGAAGCAAATGAAGCTCTTTCTTCATATATGCTGCGCCCCTTGTGCCGCAGCCATTGTTGACAGGCTCAAGGGTGACTCCCGGCTTGAGCTGGGGGGATGCTATTTCAATCCCAATATTCACCCTGAGGAAGAAAATTCAAGGAGAAAACAGCCCGTAGAAGCATTGGCAGCCGAGTTTTCGCTTCCGGTTCATTTTAATGATGCGTGTCAATTAACCTACTGGAAAAGCAAGCTTGCGGAGGATAAGCATTTCCGGTGCGGCTATTGCTATGCAGGACGTATGGATTATGCCGCTGCCCTTGCTGCTCAAAAAGGCTATGAGGCCTTTACCACAAGCCTTCTCATAAGTCCCTATCAGGATCAGGGGCGTATTGTGGAAAGGGGAAGAGCCGCGGCAAATAAATACGGCATTGCTTTTTATTACGAGGACTTTCGACCCCTTTACCGAAAAGGGAGGGAGATGGCCCGGGCCAGAGGCTGGTATATGCAAAAGTACTGCGGCTGTTATTTTTCCTACCTGGAATCGGATCATCCCAAAAAGCCTGTCTATGCTTTTGATACTGAAGAAGGCGTGAACCCCGCCTCCGGTTCAAGTGAGCAAACAGGTTAAACAACAGCTATGAAGGCCGTACTGGCGTTCACCTGTTTTATTACTTTAGTTGATTCGGAATAAAAAAGTTTAAACAAAACAAGCTCTGATTTCACGAAAACGTTTTGTAATATTTTTGTATTACGAATGACGCATTTCCTATCATAAACGGTGGTAAAATGGAAATATAAGTCGAATTGTATTCAGAGGTTTTTCCATTGACACACAGGACAGGTCTAAAAATTACGTAAGATAATGTTCAGGAAGGAATGAAGCGGAAAAATGAAAAAAATCCTCTCTATCAGCGTGGCTCTTTTCACTATGTTTGCAGTATTACTGAGTATGACAATAAGAGCGGATGCTCTTGTAATGGACAAAATTATTAAAGGAACTCTTTCAGGAATCACATATACTCAAACCGGATCCGATGAGGAAATACGCTTCACAAAGCCTGATACGGCAACCTTGGGAAAGCCCTTTCTGTTGCCTCCCAATGAGGACAGTAAATATTACCGCCTTGTTTTTCAAATCACAGGTGCAGCGGTAAATACCAACGATGCCTTTGTAATCAACAAAGGTACCGTTTATCAGGTTAGGTATGCTCTAGTCAAGGATCCACTGGCGGTGAGTGTTGTTGTTGAAACAACCAAATCACCCCAATATACCCTGACAGAGAGCAGTGATAAGAAATCCGTTGTTTTAAAGATTACCGGAGGTGTGACCACAACACCTACACCTACGCCTACACCTACGCCTTCGGCTACACCAACTCCGTCCACTACTCCGACACCTACACCGTCGTCCACGGTTACGCCTACACCAACGCCTACACCCTCTGTAACCTCAACGCCAACACCATCTTCAACCCCAACACCATCTTCAACCCCAACACCTACTCCGGTCCCCAACAAAAACGGCCCTCTTTCCTGGAACATTTCTGGAGATACCTGCACCTTTAAGCTTGAAGGAATCGGTTTATCCCAGTCTGCCAGTTCAAGTGAGGCCCGCTTTGAGCTTCGTGAGCGTGAAAAAATACTGCAAATCAGTCTGCCAGGAAATGTAACGAGCCTTACGGCAGGCGGTACAGTTATCAATAATGTAGTCCATGGTATCCTCGTTAATTATAATACCAAGCTCAACACAACCTTTATTCGAATTACTTATCCCAACGCCATTACCTTCACCCATGAAGTAAAGGACGGCAGTTCGGTTATTACGGTGAAAAAGGGAAGCACTTCGGCCCCGGAGGCAACGCCTTCAGTTACGCCTGCGCCATCTTCTACACCGACACCTTCCGTAACACCAACGCCTTCCTCAACCCCGACACCGGATTCGTCGGCTACTCCAACACCAAACCCATCCTCGGCAACCCCGACACCCACGCCTTCTGTTACACCTAAGCCGGGAGAGAATTACACGGATCTCACTTCCGTAGGCATAACCAATGTGCTTGCCTCTGTGACTGATTCCTCCGTTGCTTTTAAAATAACAAGTCCCGGAATCGTCGCAAGCTATCGCCAGCTTGCAGACAGCATTGTGGTGGAGGACGACATCAGCCTGGGACAATTTGCCTTTCGTCTGCCTTTAAGCATGGTGAATATGGGCAGCGGAAAAGCGGTGCTAAACAGCAAGCTGGTAAAATCCGTAACCACCCTGTCCACCGATCAGAATAGCTTTCTTCTTTTTATAAAGCAGGATCCTGAAGGACAGTTCACCATTAAGGAGGGTTCCTCGCCGGACGAGCTTTTAATTATTCTGGCTACCTCCCAGCACGAGGGAAGTACAGGCAGCGGAACCGCGAAAAATAAGCTGGTTGTGTTGGATGCCGGACATGGCGGCACGGATCCCGGAGGCGTCGTAGGTACCTATCATGAAAAGAACTATAACCTCTCTATCGCTCTTTATTGCGAAGCCTACCTTAAGGCTAAGGGAGTCAATGTCATGATGACCCGCTCGACGGATGTCTTTATTACTCTTGATGGAAGAAGCGCCCTGGCCAATGATAACAAAGCCGATCTTTTTGTTTCCATACACAACAATATCATGCCTGCGGCAAGCTATAAAGGCTCCATGACCCTTTACTATCCGTCCAGCGTGGATGGAAAAGCCTATGCCTCCATAATACAGGAGAATCTTGTAAAAGGCCTTGGTATGGCGGATATGCTTATTCGCCCAAGAGGCGATTTGTCCGTGCTTAAAAAGACAAAAATGCCGGCGGTGCTCGCAGAGTTTGCCTGCATGACCAACAGTGATGATCTTAACCTTTTGAATAACGATGCCTTCCTCAAAAAAGCGGGAGAAAACCTGGGGGAGAGCATTATCAAGATTTTAGCCAGCATGCCCTAGGCATTACCTGGAAATTCCATAGAAAAAAGCTGCCTTATATAGGCAGCTTTTTAGGAAGATAACACTGGGCTCCCTTACTTCCCGCAGCAAAGCACATAGCACATGGATAAAGGCTCTATGGCAAAGGCTCCGTATATGGGCTGTTTTAACAACAAGGCTATGAGGCTCTGCTCCGAGGTACGCTGCCTCGCTTCAAGGAAGCCCGTGTGTTATAAAGGGTACACTTAAGTATATTTTTCTTTTCTGGATAACATGACGAACATATGATAACATTATAAAAAAAAAGATTTTAGAGGCGGGAAATGGACAGGACAAGAGAAGACGGGAGAAGATGCGACGAACTTAGGAAGGTCATCCTGACCCGTGGTTATACCAAATATGCCGAAGGCTCGGTTCTCGTTGAATTCGGAAACACAAAGGTATTATGCAATGCCAGCGTAGATGAAAAGGTACCTCCCTTTAAAAAGGGCAGCGGGGAAGGCTGGATTACCGCAGAGTACGATATGCTGCCAAGGGCAACTTCAACTCGGAACACACGGGATCGGAACACCCTTAAGATTAACGGACGTTCCAACGAAATTCAAAGGCTTATTGGCAGATCCCTGCGCTCCGTGGTGGATCTTAAATCCCTTGGTGAACGCACCATTGTTATTGATTGTGATGTCATTCAGGCCGATGGGGGAACACGTACCGCTGCCATTACCGGAGGCTTTGTGGCACTTATGGATGCTTGCAGTTACTTGGTAAGCGCACGGCTCATACAGGATATTCCAATATCGGATTTTGTTGCTGCAATCAGTACCGGTATTGTGGAGGATCGTGCTTTGCTCGATCTGTGCTATTCGGAGGATTCCCGGGCAGAAGTAGACATGAATGTGGTTATGACCTCGTCGGGAGAAATGATCGAGGTACAGGCAACCGGAGAAAAAAGGCCCTTTGAACGGGCTCAGCTGGATAAAATGCTGGACTATGCTTCCCTTGGAATCAGCCAGCTTATAGAGATTCAGCGACAGGTGCTTTTAAACCGTTAAAGCCTTATCCTGGCTGATGAACCGCTTTTATGGCTTTAAATGAGCTGAGCCAAAAGGAGAATGAAAACGTGACCAGAATAATACTGGCGACTATGAACCGGGGTAAGGTAAATGAAATTCAAAAGCTAATCTCCGGAAAGCCCTATGAAATTATTTCTATGAAAGATGCCGGTATTTCGGTGGATATTGTAGAGGATGGAATAACCTTTGAAGAAAATGCCCTCATCAAGGCCGATACCATCAGTAAATTGGCCGGAGGCATTGTTATAGCTGACGACAGCGGACTTGTGGTGGACTCTATGGGAGGTGAGCCGGGAATTTATTCGGCTCGTTTTTTAGGTGAAAGTGCAACGGATGAAGAGCGCTGCATAGGAATTCTCAAGCGCCTGGAGGGCCTTCCGGATGAAAAGAGAACAGCACGTTTTGTTTGTGCCGCAGCCGCAGTCGGCCCAAACTTTCGCATAACCGTCATCGATACCATCGAGGGAATTATCACACGTGAACCCACAGGCCAAAACGGGTTTGGTTATGACCCTATTTTTTATGTTCCTGAAACCGGATTAACTATGGCGCAAATGGACTCGGAGATTAAGAACAGGCTCAGCCACAGAGGAAAGGCTTTCCGTGCTCTTTTTGAGCGTTTGTCAAAAGAGGAGAGCATTCCCTTATGAAACAGTTTATAGTCCTTAGCGATACTCACGGCGAGCTTACGGAAGCAGAGGAGATCCTTCGTTCCTGGCCGGGGATTCGTTCGGTTATCCATCTGGGTGATTATTCACGGGATGC
>JAFADM010000085.1 GCA_023424865.1 Bacillota bacterium
TTAGCCATGGCGATACGGTATTCCACAAGGTAGTCAAATATGGTTTTTCCGGTTTCCTTCTTGAAAAGATTATTGGCATGCCTGCCGCTTATATATACCGAACGTGAGATATCCTCGATAGTAAGGGGCTGATGGTAACGGGTGTGGACAATTTCCTTAATGACCTCCGCAATTTTGGCAGGCCGTGAGCTGGTTTTCTCCATAAGGTTTTCCCGAATGGATTTGAAAATATTAAAAAGCCAGCGATCCACATCGGCTATGGTTTCAAAGCGGTTGAGCTTCTTCCAGATAACCACCTCGTCGCCGAAAATGTCCTTGTAGGATTTGTTGTAGGACATAAGGACAATGCCCGTTATATTAATAAGCGAAAAGACGAAGGCCTTGGCATTGGCTTCATTTCCAAGGCGCCTTGAATAAAGGTGCTTTTTAATAAACTCCTGTATTTCATCCTCATCCCCCTCTGAGAGAATGAGCTTGATTTCATCATAAACCGATTCCAATTCAGTAATAATTTCCCTGGGTTCATCGGCAGCATCCTCGATTTCCCAATAACCGATGATGGGGTTGCCCTGGCTGTAAAAACGGGTTTTGACTGCTTTTCGCGCCTGGCTGTATAGCTTGGGAGCCCGGGAGGGCTCTTGGGAAGGCTTGCTGATACCCATTGTGGCGTTCAAACCGGCCTCGTTGCCCAATGTCAGGGCTAAGTTGGATACAACCTCCAAAATATCCCCCGACTTAAGTACAATAACGGCATAGCTATTGGCTGACATTTGAACGGGAAACAGCGCCAGGCCCTTTGATCCCAGCCCTTTTACCAGCCCCTTTACCGTATAGGCTTCCAGATAAGCTCTTTCAGCTCCGGAGGCCGGGAGTGGCCTGCCTTCCGCCTCCTTTGCATCATGTGAATTCTGTGCATCATGGATTTCCATATAAACCACATGATAGGTCTCATCCTCCGCCCAGGGAATATCCAAATAGCTGAAGCGTTCCTTTATATCTTCCATATCGGATAAGCTGCCCAAAAGTAGCTCCCGGAAAAGCTGCTCCTGCACAAAGGGCATCATGTCCCTTATCTGACGCTTCATGCCGTCCTTTTCCCGGTTCAGCCTTTCCTCCCTCTTAATCTGCTCCAAAAGCTTTTCAAGGGCAACAGTGAGTTCATCGGACAAAATGGGCTTCATGACATAGCGATAGACACCCAGGTCCACCGCTGAACGGGCAAATTCGAAATCGCTGTGACAGCTTATAAAAATAATACGGGTGTGGGGATGGGTCTTTTTAATTTCCGTTGCCAGCTCAATGCCGCTCATCATGGGCATGGCGATGTCGGCAATAACAATATGGGGCTGAAGGGCCTCCATGTTTTCCAGCACCTCCGTGCCGCTTCCGAAAACACCGACCACTTCAACCCCTAGTTTTTCCCAATCGACAGATTGACGGATGCCGTTTCGTTCATACATGTTATCGTCCACAATAATCAGCCTGTACATGTTAACGACCTCCCTCTTTCCGTCACGTCAGAGCCTTACCCCATTCTTTCCAGATAAACCTGGATAAAATCGTCAATACCGCCATCCATGACCTTTTGTACATTGCCTTCCTCATGGTTGGTCCGGTGATCCTTGACAAGGGTATACGGGCAGAAGACATAGGAACGAATCTGACTGCCCCAGGCGATATCCATTTGCTCGCCCTTGATCTGACTCAGCTTCTCAGCCTGCTTTTTCTCTTCAAGCTCTACAAGCTTGCCCTTGAGCATCTTCATGGCCATATCCCGGTTCTGGAACTGGGAACGCTCATTCTGGCAGGCCACGATAATACCTGTGGGAATATGAGTAATACGCACAGCCGAGGATGTTTTGTTTACGTGCTGTCCACCCGCGCCGCTGGCACGGTACACATCCATTTTCAAGTCCTCGGGACGGATCTCCACTTCCACTGAATCGTCAAGCTCAGGCATAACGTCCATGGAGGCAAAGGAGGTATGGCGCCTTCCCGAAGAATCAAAGGGCGAAATGCGCACCAGACGGTGAACGCCCCTTTCCGCTTTCATGAAGCCATAGGCGTATTCGCCTACAATTTCCACCGTTACGCTCTTTATTCCCGCCTCGTCACCGTCCAGCATATCCAGTATTCTGGCCTCAAAGCCGTTTTTCTCCGCCCAGCGGGTATACATGCGGAAAAGCATTTGAACCCAGTCCATGGCTTCGGTTCCGCCGGCTCCGGCGTGCAGGGTGAATATGGCGTTATTGGCGTCATGCTCCCCTTTGAGAAGGGTTTCAAGCCGCAGCTTTTCATAGCGGCCCCGAATATCCTCAAATTGGCTCTCAACCTCTTCCAATATGGACTCGTCTTTTTCCTCAAGTCCCAGCTCGGACAGGGTGAGAAGATCCTCGCAATCGTTTTTCAGTTTGTCGTAGAGCTCTAATTTAGCTCTTAATACCTTTGTTCTTTGGAGCACGGTCTGGGATTTTTCAGAATCATTCCAGAACTCGGGCTCCGAGGCTCTCTGCTCTAACTCTTCCAGCTCTTTTTCAATGCCAGGGAGGTTAAAGTGAATCCCCCAATTCTATGATTTTTTCTTTAAGCTCACGGAGGTCCAGATTTCTCTGCTCCAGTTCAACAAGACTCAATCCTATCATTCCTTCCATAGGTTAAACTCATCACGGCCGGATTTAGCCGCAACGCTTCTATTATACATGGATGAAGCACGTTTGCCAACCACTGGGACATGCAACCCAAGCGCTATAAAAACTGCACTAAACAGTACGCTGCTTTCGGGTGCCATAGGACAGGTCTTTCGTCACCTCATTTCATCCTAAAGGTTCTCGGCTGACGCTTCAAGTAAAGATCCGGAAATGCAATAACGTTATCAGGAACAGTTTTGACTGACAGGCGAAATCCGTGCTCCGGCATTCTGGTTTTCATACCACAAATCACCAGGTACCGTAAACATAGTATTCGCTTGAATGAAGTTCCGCTTTTAGGTACAATCAAGCTATAAAGGAATCCATGACCAACCCATGAGCCAACAAAAACTGATTTGGCTCAAAAACCCTAAAACGGCTGACGGGAGGTTTAAAAGGAAGCTTACATGAGAAAGTCAAGCTACGAACTGCATACCCATCCGGATCCTAATTTGCCCTTTATCTTTCACTTTGATACGGTTAGGAGGGAGGGCAGGGATTTTCCTCCCCACTGGCACGAAAACCTGGAAATACTGTGCTTTATGAAAGGCACGGCTGAAATCACCATGAACCAGAACCGGGTTACCGCTTCCGAAGGTCAGCTGGCCATCATAAATTCCCGAAACATCCATCGCATCGCGGCTCTAAGTGATTTTACCCAATACTACTGCCTTATTATCGATAAAAACTTTTGCCGCCAGTTTGACATGGACATTGAAGGCCTTGTTTTTCAAAGCATCATCTCCGACAGGGATGCCTTTGAAAAATTCCACAATGTGGTTAAGGAGCTTGAAGGGAACGCCCATTATCAGCGTCCTGCCGTTAAGGCCTCCATCCTGGGGCTTCTAGTACATTTATGCCGCAACCATGTGTCCACTGAAAAGGAGTCCTCGCCCATAAGCCAGGAAAGCGCTGTGAGAAAGGCCATTTCCTTTATTCAGGAAAACAGCGGCCGTCTCATTACCCTTGAGGAGCTTTCCCGGACGGCAGGCTTCAGCAAATATTATTTTTGCCGTTTATTCAAGACCATGACGGGCTACAGCGTGTTTTCCTATATTAATATTGTCCGCTGCAAAAACGCGGAAGCCCTGCTCCTGTCCCAGAGCTGCAATGTGGGAAGTGCTGCGCTTCAATGTGGCTTTGACAATTTGTCCTATTTTACCCGCACCTACAAGAAGTACATAGGAAAATTGCCTTCTGAAACCGAACAGCGCTGACGGGATATTAAAAACACCCCGAAAAGAACCCAGTGCTCTTTCCGGGGTGTTGCTGCCGATGAAACTCAGGGCAGGAGGGCTCCATGTTCTTTTAAAACCGCTTTCAGTTCATTAAGATCAAGGGCTCTGAGATCCCTTCCCTTAAGGGCTGACAGGGCTGCCGCCGCCCCCGCGGCCTGCCCCATTCCCATACAGGAGGCCTTCACCCGGTAAGCCGACTGAGCCAGCCTGTCGCCGCTGATACAGCGGCCTGCCACCAGGATATCCGTAAGGCCCTTAGGCAGCATGGCTCCGTAGGGAATGGCGGGAATTGTTTTTTCATCAAGATAAATATTGTACAGCGTCCCGTCCTTCTCGTTATGCTTGTGAAGATCAATAGGATAATAGCTTTGGCTTACCCCATCCTCGTATTTTCTTCCTCCGGCGTAATCCTCCACCGTTATTCTCTTATCGCAAACGACTCTTCTGGTTTCACGCAGGGCCACCTCCCCTGCCACACCACAAATTTCAATTTCTGTTTCTCCCAGCTCCGGAAAATGCTTTTTGAACCATTCCGCGAGACGGGCTATGGATTTGCGGCCTTCCTTTTCAATTTGGGTTCGATTTTCCTGATAATCCACCCCAACTCCAACATGATTAATATTGTTGCCCTTATTGAGAATCGCGTGGAAGGGGGTTGCGCCTGTGGACCATATATCTCCGTGCTTCAGGCTGCCGTCCTCCAGAGACTTGCGGTAAACCTCCCCGACCTTCTCATGTTTAAGATTTTCTGCTCCACTGACATCCACAAAGAAGCCCAGCGTCCCCGGCTGGAGGGCTCCCGTTGCCTCATCCCCCAACTCATATTCGGCTCCCGCAAAGAAGCAGGCGTCGCCGTCGCCGGTACAGTCCACCACGCGCCTGGCCTGTATTGCGTGAAGGCCGCCCTTATCCGCGGTAATAATGAGCCACCCCTCCTCCTGCCTTATCATGTCGGTGAGGGTTGTCATGTAAAAGGTATCTACGGCTGCCTCCTCCCACATGGTTTCCATGAGGAAGGCCGCCATGGGTATGTTTACATGCACTCCCTGCTGGGAATGGCGCACTCCGGATTTAAATTCGGGTATGCGGGCGTAGCCCATGGCCTCAAGCCGTTTTACGTACTCCCAGCCGATTCCCCTCACAACCGGTGTTTCTCCTGCGTTAAACAGGGCGATTTCGTTATTTCTTCCGGAGGTTAATACCCCGCCGGGCATATTTGTTTTTTCAATGACACAGGTCCGCTCTCCCAGCCTTGAGGCCTGGAGAGCCGCCGTAAAGCCTGCGCACCCTCCTCCGCAAACGGCTACGTCATAGCTTCCCTGTAGGGTTATTTCTTTATGATAATTAATACTTTTATGTATCGAATCCATCCTATCTTCCTTCCTCACTCTTTTTAATCCATTTCAATTGT
>JAFADM010000110.1 GCA_023424865.1 Bacillota bacterium
TGTCAGACCTTCGGACCTTCCGGCTATGAAGAGAAAGTGGCTGAAGTTATAAAAGGCTTACTGAAGGGAAAGGTTGATGAAATAAGAACCGACGCCCTTGGAAATCTGATTGCGGTCAAAAAGGGAAACGGCAAAAAGATTATGCTTGCGGCTCATATGGATGAAATCGGTGTGATTATATCCTACATTGACGACAAGGGGTTCCTGCGTTTCGGCAATGTGGGCGGTGTCTATGCTCACGTGGCTCTGGGCCAGCGTGTGGTTTTTGAAAGCGGACTTGTGGGTGTGGTCTGGTACGAGGAAAACCTGGACAGCATGAAGGACCTCAAGCTGGATAAAATGTTTATTGATATCGGAACTACCTCCAGGGAAGAAACGGAAAAGCTGGTGAAGGTAGGAGACCTGGCAGTGTTCACGGCACCTACGGTTGAACAGAACGGCATTATTATTTCCAAGGCGCTGGACGACAGAATAGGATGCGCTGTGCTGGTTCAGACGGCTTTAAACGCTCCTGAAACGGATAATGAAATTTACTATGTCTTTACCGCCCAGGAGGAAGTGGGTTTAAGAGGCGCAAGAACGGCTGCTTACGGCATATTGCCCGATATGGCCCTTGCCGTGGATGTTACCGATATGGGCGATATCCCCAACTGCAAGCCCATGGCTGTAAAAATGGGTCATGGCCCCACCATTAAAATTAAGGACAGCAGTGTCATGTGCCACCCGGAAGTAATTAAAAAGCTCACCGAGGCAGCACAGAAGGAAGGCATTCCTTATCAGAACGAGGTGCTTCTGGCCGGTGGAACCGATGCAGGCAGCATTCATATCACCGCAGGTGGTATTCCCTCTGGCGGTGTATCCCTGGCTACACGCTACATTCACGATACGGCAGAGATGATTGCACTTAAGGATGCAGAAAACGCCGTACGGCTTCTGGAGGCCTTTGTAAAGTAAGAGATAAGGCCAGATATAAGATATAAGATATAAAATCAATGATTTAAATTACGTTAAGAAAGCCGCAAGGAACAGGTAAGCTTAAACTGTTTTTTGCGGCTTTTAGTTGGCCGCCCTTGCGTAAGCAAATCCGGCTAAAGGGAGGGGGGCTATGGCCCCCAGCTTTAATTTTATATCGGTGCCTGGAGCGGCATACAGCTGTACCCAGCTCTATAATTGTCAATGACCAGACACTAAACGGCGTCCTTCTTCTCCTCCGTCAGGCCAGTTTCAGAAGCCGTTAATTTTTTTCGGCGGGGGACTTCCTGAACCAGAATGATGGATGCCAGTACAAGGGCGATGCCAAAATACTGCCATAGCTGGAGACGTTCTCCAAAGACCAGGAAGCCGGTAAAGGCGGCTACCACCGGTTCAATGGTGGCAATAATGGAAGCACGGCTGGACTCTACAATGGTGAGGCCCTTTGTGTAAAGGACGAAAGCCAGTACGGTGGAAAAAAGACTTAAGCCTACAATATAGAGTAAGGCCTGTGGGTTTAATAACAAAGGGGCCATGGCCGTCACACCGCTGAAAGGCGTGACGGCAACAGCTGCAAAGAGAAAGGTGTAAGTCGTGACTGTCAGGGTATCGTATTTTTTTAAAGCGTATTTTCCGAAAATGCTGTAAAGTGCGTAAAAGAAGCCCGAGCCAAGGCCTAACAGCAGGCCCTGAGGCGAGATGGTGCCCTTGAAATCAGGCAGGAGCCCCACCACAAAGGCACAGCCTGCCAGCGTGACGAAAAGCGCCGTAATCTTAAGAGGTGTAAGGGTTTCCTTGAACAACACTCTGGAAAGCACCGCGACAAATGCAGGGGCAGTATATAAAAGAACCGCTGCAATGGAAATTGAGGTTTCCTGGATGGTTTGAAACATGCACAGATTGAAAAGAGCAATGCTTATAATGCCGGTGCCGATAAAATACTTGAAGTCCCTAATACGGATTTTAAGTAAACGGCGATCCTTAATAAAAAGATAAATCACAAGAAACAGGGCGGAGGTAAGGTTTCGTACGGCAACAACCTGTATGGAGGAAAAACCCAACGAATAAAGATGATTGGCAAAAAATCCGATGATTCCCCATAATGCCGCACCAGATAATATGGACAAATAGGCTGCTTTTTTACTCAAACTGACGACCTCCGGACAATACGGCTGTTATGGCTAAGACGACAGCGCAAAATTGTTTTATGAACAATCTACACCACTTGCCGGTAAGAGTCAAGAAGGTTTGCGGCTTCCCTTTTACCGGAAGGCTTAAGCCTTCCGCCAGGATAATAGGGATTCTATGACCTCAAATAGCCTGTAAAGATTATTAAAGCTAATAGGAGAGGCGTTCTGAGGAATCGCCGGGATTGGAAGTTGATTCTAAATTTGCTTTTATAAAACAACAATCCCCCACCAAAAAATGATGAGGGTTATTGATCGGCAGGATTACTATTTATTATTTTCGTTATTGTTCCGGTTGTTTTGGTTGTTATTGTTGTTGTTGCGATTGTTTTCATTATTGTTGTTATTATTGTTGCGATTGTTGTTTTGGTTGTTTTGGTTGTTGCGGTTATTGTTTTGGTTGTTGTTATTACGATTATTAGTATTTTCCGGCATCGATATCCCTCCTTTCGGATTTTATTACAGTTATTATCTCTTCGATAAGGAAAAATATGCATTTATTTTGATGCCTTTTATTTATTAAAAATATGCCTTTTAATTCGAAAACACAAAATAGCGCATTTCCAAATCACTATAGCGCAGCTTTTTTGTTAAAATACCCCAATCTGTTACCTATTCAGCCTTATAAATGACCTTTCCATTAATAATTGTATACAAGCATTTTGTAAAGGTATCCATGGGGTTTCCATTGAAGATAGCAATATCGGCGTCTTTTCCGGCTTCAATACTGCCAACGCGAGAAGCTGTATTGCATATTTCCGCTGCATTTATGGTAATTGCTTTTAACCCTTCTTCAATTCCAAGCCCTTCTTTGGCTGCAAGTCCTGCGTAAATGGGTAAATATTGAATAAGGGTTACCGGATGGTCAGTCATAATAGCTACCTTAATTCCTGCTTTATGAAGCAACCCGGCTGTTTTTATATCCTGATATTGAGTTTCTATTTTAGTTCTTGATGCTAAATAGGGACCGATAATTACAGGAAAACCGGACTCTTTGATTTCCTCCAGTATAAAATGCCCTTCGCTGCAGTGGTCCAGGGTTATATTTAAATTAAATAATTTTGCAATTCGTATAGCAGTCAAAATATCATCAGCCCGGTGCGCATGAGCTTTCAGAGGAATTTGCTTATTTAATACAGGCAGCCAGCATTCCAGTCCGAAATCCTCTTTAAAATCATCACCGGCATTTATTGAAGCAAGTTTTCTGTCTTTATACTGCTTTGCCTCAAACAGCTCCTCGCGAAGCATTGAACCTATTGTCATTCTGGTAGAAGGCATCATGTTTTTATCTTGATAAGTTCTTTTCGGATTCTCCCCAAGAGCAATTTTCATAGCTGCGGGTTCTAACACAATCATATCATCTATTTTTCTTCCGTCGGTTTTTATAAATGCAAATTGTCCTCCTACGACATTGGAACTGCCAGGGCCGGTCATGACAGAAGTAATTCCAGCCTTGATCGCATTGTGAAATGCAGAATCCATGGGATTAATGGCATCTATGGC
This sequence comes from Bacillota bacterium, assembly GCA_023424865.1. The sequence continues at coordinate 3,663 of JAFADM010000110.1, forward strand.
TTTTAACCACGGTGTCACAGGCTTCATGTTTTCGTTATTGTCGGTTCCTTCCATACCCATTTTTTCTTCTGAAATGCCGATATGGCAATGGGCATCAATGAGACCAGGTAAAACCCAGTTGCCATCAGCATCAATAATAATAGTGTCATTATTCTCATTTTCGTTAATCGTATCAGAAACTTTTTTTATTATCTTGTTTTCTATGAGAATACAGCCTGATTCGTAGTTAAATCCCGCCATTGTAAAGATTTTTGCATTTTTAATTAAAATAATAACAACCCCTATTGTATGATTCTTTTGGTATTTTATCTAAAAGTGGTAAAAATATTCATCAATTGTTCACGTCACTAAAGCATGGGTTATGGTAGAAAGGCTCACCTCCTATAACTTTTAGTAACACAATGCAATTTACAATTGAAAAATCCTTCTTATAGACCTACTATAATAGTAATGCCATTTAAGGAATTACAATGTCATTCTTAAAGCTTAAATATAATGAAAGCAGTAGTAAAATGAATAATCATTCAAACGCCTTTCTATTTGAAAATAAAGCCAATGTCTATGCTTCGGGCAGAGGGGGCTATTCGTCAAGTGTTTATGATTTGATAGACTCCCTGTTGCCCAAATCAGATACAATTCGTATTGCCGACATCGGCTCGGGTACGGGGATTTTCTCTGAAGAGCTTTTAAAAAGGCATTATCATACCTATTGCGTTGAATCGTCAGAGTCCATGAGACGAAAAGCGGAAGACAAGCTCTGCCGGTACGAGGGCTTTCATTCCGTAGGTGCTTTGGCAGAGCAAACCGGACTGCCGGGTGGCCTTATGGATATGATAACCGTGGCCTCGGCTTTTCATTGGTTTGATGCTTTAAGCTTTTTAAAGGAATGCCGCCGAATACTTAAAAAAGACGGATTGGTGTTCATCGTCGGCAATTCACGGCATTATGGCGATGCCTTTACAAAAGAACACCATGAGCTATGCCTTAAGTTTTGCCCGTCCTTTACAAGCTTCAATCATGGCGGGGAATATACGGAAGCTACATGCCCAAGCTTTTTTCCAAAGAATTACGGTAAAAAAGTTTTCCAATACGATTTATGTTATACCAATGCTCAATTTTTTTCCCGCTGTATGTCGTCCTCCTATTCCTTAAAAGAACAGGATGCGAATTACACGGCCTGCTGTGATGCCTTATCAAAGCTGATAGAGCGCTATTCACAAAACGGAAGCCTTATTGTCCGAAATGAAACAGTGGCATGGTATGGCCCTGTTAAGTGAGGTTTTATAATGATTTATCTGGATAATTTTAGATTGCCAAATGAGGATATGGAATTTGAGTTTTTCAGATCCATAAAAAGAACGTGCTACGATTCCTTTTATCCCTTTAAAATTTTATCGAAGCATGGCCTTGAAAGACTTGATTTTGAACCGGTTACCATTTTGTACGGAGGCAACGGCTCAGGAAAATCAACCGCATTAAATGTTATAGCTGAAAAGGCAGGCTTAAGCCGGGATTCTATCTATAACCGATCCAATTTCTTTCCCGACTATGTGAAAATGTGCCGTATGGGCCTTGAAGCCGAGCTTCCCGAAAGCAGCAGGATTATCACCAGCGACGATGTATTTGACTATATGCTGAATATCCGAAGCCTCAATGACGGCATTGATAATAAAAGGGACAAGATTTTCGACGAATATCTGGACGTGAAATATTCCCATTTTACAGTAAAATCCATTAAAGACTATGATCAGCTTAGGCGAGCTAACAGTGCCAAAAGTAAAACGCAATCACGGTTTGTCAGAAACGAGCTTATTGACAACGTGCGGGAATATTCAAACGGAGAAAGCGCCTACCGGTATTTTACCGAAAAAATAGGTGAAAATGGGCTTTATTTATTGGATGAGCCTGAAAACAGCCTGTCCCCAAGGCGTCAAATTGAGCTCATGAAGCTCATTGAGGATTTCGCAGGCTATATGGGCTGTCAGTTTATTATTTCAACCCACTCGCCGTTTCTGCTTGCCATGAGGGGCGCCAAAATCTATAGCCTGGATGAGAAGCCTGTCGACATAAAGCGATGGACGGAGCTGGAAAATGTACGTATGTATTACAATTTCTTTAAAGACCATGAAAATGAATTTTGATAGGATAAATGTCAAATGAAAAGTTTCACTTTACGAAATGGACAGCTGATATTATCTTTAATAAGGGATGTTTCTGCTTAAGGTATCTGCCAGTGGGGACTTTAGAAAGGTACGTGATCGGATGTTCAGCAAGCAAGGCACTAAAGGCAAATCAGTTGATATCAGACACATGTTGAAGGAGCTTTTCGTCATATTCGGGAAAAAGAGTGTTTTCTGGAAATGGATGCTGTCCTATCTGGCTATTATGCTTATATTGATTATCTGCAACGGCCTGACTTATCTTCACAGCAATAAAATGCTTCTTGAAAACCAGATCCGCGACAACGATAAAAAGGCAGAGCAAATCTACAGTAATCTGGCAGGACTTATGCGAACCATGGAGGACCTGGGTATTGCGGTTCTGGTAGAGGAGGAAACCAATCTCCTGGGTCGGGCCTCCGCCATGGATGACACCTCCAAGAGCTATACCAAATACAAGCTGTACGAGCAGCTTAATAAGTATAAAAGAATCAATGGGGGCTATACCGAGGTTTTACTGTATTTTGAGGGTATGGATTATCTGGTGGCGTCCAATTCCGCCAATACGGCTGAAAATTACTGGAGGGCCTATCCGGAAAAGCTGGGGGATATTCCAGAAGCGGAATGGCTGGCTCTTTTAAAGGGAAATTACGAAACGCTCAGCATAAAGGGCTATGACGACGAGGCCTATGTTTTTTTTGTAAAGACCATACAGGACAGCAAATGGGACAGAATCAAAATTAATATTCTTTTTATGTATAACAGTGAGGAGCTGCGCAACCTGCTTTACCCCGGCGAAAACAGTGAAAACAAATTTCTGCTGTTAAACCGTATGGGAGAAAACAAGGAAAGCGACATTCTTCTGGATGCCGGATTTTTCAGCCTCGATAAGGAGGACCGGCAGGCTCTTCTTACTACCGTTAATCAGGCGGGGGAGAAAACCCGTCTTCCAAAATCGGAGCAGCAGGTGTATTTAAGCTATTATGACAGCTACCTGGGCCATGACCTTGTTCTTTACTGGTATGACAGCATTTATTACAACAGTATCAGGGATTATCAGCGAAGCATCATGCTTCTTCTTATTCTATCCATAGCCAGCAGCATCCTTCTTATGCTGTATTATCTGGGAAAGAATTACGGGCAGGTCACCTGGCTTTTGGATATTCTGAAGATCAATTCCAGGGAGCCCGCCGATTCAAACGAGTTTACCCTAATCGGGGGCAGGCTCAATCAAATCCAGCAGAACCTGAAGGACGCAGGCAGCCGTCTGGAACGGCAGAATAACATGTTCCGAAAGGAATACCTCGTCAATCTTTTGAAGGGGACGGTGAGAGACGATGGGGAATATGTGGAGGAGCTTTATGGCATTCAATGGAAAAGCGATCGTTTTTGCTGTCTTTTGTTTTATGCCGAGGATATAAACATTCAGAAAAGCAAGGAATTAAGTAGGGTCCATGAAAATCAGCTTGATCTGGAGCTTATTCGTTTTATTCTTAACAATGTTTATCAGGAATTGCTCACTGAAAAGAGCTGTGTGGTTTACGATGTGGTTTTAAACGATGTAATGGCCTTAATTGTCAACTTTGCCGGACAGGAGGAGGCCTCTGATAAAAACATTGTTATGGAGGCTACCTCCCGTTGCCGTGAATTTTTGGATACCCATGTGGAAATGGAGTATCTGGTGGTTTCAGGTGAAATTCACAGAGGCAGGGAGGGCCTGTCGGATTCGTTTCAGGAAGCCATTTACGCCATGGAGATGAAACGTATGTATGACCTGGAGGAATGCCTTTTTTATTCTGATTTAAGTGTGGATACGCGATTTGGGTATTATTATCCGGCAGAAGAGGAACGCAGCCTGCAAAAGCAAATCCAGGAGGGAAATGACCAGGGCGCAGAAGCCATTGTGCACCGGCTTTTTGAAAAAAATATGCAGGTTGGCTTCGGTAATACCAAGGATATCCTTCATTATCTTTTTATGGATATATGGTGTACCCTTCTAAAAACTCTGGAAGAAAACGAAGAAACGGCTTCCCTTATAGTGAGCATGAGGTCCGGATTTATTAACAGGGAGACAGATGCAAGCCGTATGCAGGAAACGCTAAGCCGGATACTTCAGCAGGTATGCAGGCAGAAGCGAATGGTAACAAGCGGCGATTGCTTAAGCGAAAAAGAGCTTTATGAAAAAATTGTGGCCTACATAAGCCAGAACCTGTCCGACAGTACGATGAGTGTATCCTCTATCGCAGAACATTTTTTCGTATCCTCTGTTGAAATGTCAAAAACCTTCCGGAAGCATTCCGGACAGAAAATGACATCCTATATTTCGAGCCTTCGTTTGATTACAACCAAGGAAATGCTCATGACCAATACCTGGGGCCTCAGTGAAATTGCCGATATGGCAGGCTTTGGAAGTGTTCGTACGCTTATGCGAACCTTTAAAGTAATGGAGGGAATGACACCCGGTCAATGGCGTGAAATGCAGTGAAATTCTCATCTTCACCTCTTGTTTATTTTTTGTCACAGACGGGATCACTTTTTGTCACTGCCCTTAAAAAATAGTGGCACAGGTCAAACAGCTTCTGTCACTTGTGTAATGTTGCCCGGTAGGGTTAGATAGTTTTGTGACAGGGTTGCGCAGCCGTTGTTCAGCACAAAACAGAGAGTGATGCGGAAGTTTTTGAAGATTTCTGCATGGCAGGAGGATTAACTATGAAGAAAAGAATAGCAACCATACTCTTGGCAGCCGTTATGACCTTATCAACCGTGCTGTCGGGCTGTGGAAGCAACACCGGTACACCCGGAAGCAATGAGCAGGTTCCGGTTAATACAAACGGGGGTTCAGATACAGACAAAGAAGGACAAACTTCCTATGAGCTGCTTGAATCATTGAATAAGAAGCTTGGGGATCCGTTAAGCAATCCCAGAAGCAGTTATGTACAATATCCCGTGTCCGATGCCCAGGATAAGCCTCTGACCATATGGATGGAGTATTGGGCAAGTGACGCAGCCTCTTCTGCAAATGGAACCTCCTGGGCCAAGCAATGGCAGGAGCAGACAGGTATTAAGGTGGAATTCATTCAGCCTACGGAAGGCAATTCCAGCGAAGAATTTGCTACCATGATTGCCAGCGGTTCCCTTCCGGACATCATCGTATGGGAATGGACCAACAATTATACGGGCGGACCCGCAGCAGCGGAAGCCGAAGGGGTACTTACCATTCTCGACGATTATGTTAAAGCGGACGGTGCTGCGGCAGATTTATGGCAATACCTGCAGGACAACCCAACAGTGGATAAGGAGGTTAAGAACGACGACGGTCAGTACTACACCTTCCCGTTTATCCGCGGCGACAAATACCTCCAATGCACCACAGGTACCTTCTACCGTGCCGATCTTCTTAAGGCGGCAGGCTACACCGGATCTCTGGAAACCATCAGCGACTGGGAAGCCGCCCTTACCGCATTGAAGGCCTATGGCGTTAAAAAACCTTTGGTCTTCCAATCCATGGAATACCTGCTGAGGTTTATGGGCAGTGCCTACGGAATCCGAGCAGGCATGTATGTTGACGAAAAGACCGGAACCATAAAGAACGGCTATGTTGAAGAGAACTATAAGGCCCTGATGAACAAGGTGAACGAGTGGGTATCCAACGGCCTTTTGGATGCGGATCTTTTAACCTGTGACAAAAACACCGCCATGAGCTATCTCTTAAACGATCAGGCCGGGGTAACCGTGGGGGCAGGCGGAAGCTTCCTGGGCTCCATGATAAAAAGCGTACAGTCAACTCCTGACGCCTATAACAAGAGCTTTGAAATGGCTACAGCAACCTTTCCCGTTATGAATCCGGGTGACACCGTCTATTACGGTGGCGGTTCCTATGATTACGCCACAACAACCAACGCCTCGGCAGTTATAACCGCTGACTGTAAAAATCCGGAGCTTGCCGCAAAATTTCTTAATTTTGCATACACCCAGGCAGGGCACTATGCCGTTAACTATGGTATAGAGGGTGAATCCTACACGATGGTGGACTCAATTCCCACTTATACCGATACGATTATGAAAAACACCAACGGCTGGAGTGTATCTACTGCCATGGGTTATTACGGTCTGGCCAACGGCTGCGGTCCTTTCGTTCAGGATGCAAACTATATTTTCCAATATTATGAAACAGAAGAGCAGAAGCAGGCGCTTAGAGTATGGAATGACAATAACGAAAGCCAGAAGACACTCGTACCTCCCATTACTTTGAAAGAAAATGAGAGCAAGCGTTACAGCCTTCTGAGCACCCAGGTAAGCACCTATATCGGCGAGCATACGGCCAAGTTCTATACCAAGGAGCTTGATATCAATGCTGCATGGGACAATTATGTCAAGCAGCTTGAGGATATGGGCGTACGTGAGATGATTGAGATTTACCAGAGTGCGTTGGACAGGTATAACCAACGGTAATGAAGCCGGGCCGGTCTGTAAACCAATTGGCAGACCGGCTCTTTTCTTGGCAGCCATTTGCGTAAGCAAATCTGGCTGAAAGAGAGGGGGTGTAATGCTCCCGAGCTTTTGATAGACATGTTCTTTGCGGAAGGTGATTTTAACCGGCTCTTAATTCCGCGACTTAAGTAATGGAGGCATAAAGAGTCCTATGAAAAGGATACCTACGAAAGCCCCTGGAGGGTTTAAATCAGTATGCCGTGAAATGTGGCTGAAAAAGGAATTGTATCTGCTTGTACTTCCTGTTTTGCTGTATTATTTTCTATTCCACTACAAGCCCATGTACGGTCTTATTATCTCTTTTATGGATTTTAGCCCCAGGCGGGGCATATCAGGAAGTCCCTGGGTAGGACTGGAGCATTTTGTGAACTTTTTCCAAAGCGTTTATTTTGGAAGGCTTCTGACCAATACGCTCCGGATTAGCCTGAGTACTTTAATTATTGGTTTCCCAGCACCTATTATCCTGGCACTTTTGATGAATGAGCTTAAAAGCAAGGCTTTTTCCCGGGTAAGTCAAACCGTTACCTATATGCCTCATTTTGTATCCCTGGTTGTCATCTGCTCCATGATCCGCGAATTTGTAAAGTCCGATGGGTTCATCACCCAGTTTTTATCCGCGGTTCTTGGCTTTGAAGAAAAGAATTTGTTAAGCACGGCATCGAATTTCGTCCCCATTTATGTCATCAGTGACATCTGGCAGGGGATAGGCTGGGGGTCCATCGTATATCTGGCCGCGCTCACGGCGGTTGATATGGAGCTTTATGAAGCTGCGCGCATTGACGGGGCCAACCGGTGGAAGCAGACGCTTCACGTAACCCTGCCCGGCATTTTGCCAACCATTATCATTATGTTTATTATGCGCCTGGGGCAGGTCATGAATGTGGGGTATGAAAAAATTATTTTGCTTTACAACGAGGGCATTTACGAAACAGCGGATGTTATTTCCACCTATGTATACCGCATGGGTTTGGTGAACAGGCAGTATTCGTTTTCGGCTGCGGTAGGCCTTTTTAATGCCGTGATTAACTTTGCGCTGGTTGTTCTGGCCAATAAGATCAGCAAAAAAGCAAGTGATACGAGTCTGTGGTAAAGGAAGGATTGGAAATGAACGCAGTAAGACGAAGAACAAAACGCAGCATGGGAGAAATGGCCTTTGCGTCATTTAATAATCTTTTTATGCTGCTTTTAATGATAGCCTGCCTGTATCCCTTCTGGTATGTTGTCTGCGCCTCCTTCAGCAAGGCCTCGCTTTTAATGGGTCATACCGGGATTCTCATAAATCCCCTTGGCTTTTCAACCGAGGCTTATGAAAAGGTGTTTTCAAATTCCAGAATATGGTTGGGTTATGCCAACACCATTTATTATGTGGTGGCCGGTACTTTGATAAATATTATCATGACGGTTCTGGGAGCCTATTTCCTTTCAAGAAAGGATGTTCCGGGACAAAAGCTTATTACGATATTAATTATGTTTACCATGTATTTTTCCGGCGGCTTGATTCCAAGCTTTCTGAACATACAGTCCTTAAGCCTTTATAACACACGGTGGGCCATTTTATTGCCAGGAGCCATAAGCACCTTTAATCTCATTATTATGAGAACGGCCATGGCCTCCATCAATATCAGCCTGGAGGAATCGGCCCGTCTGGACGGTGCCAATCATTTCACCATTCTGACCCGAATCATGCTTCCTCTAACCAAGCCCACACTGGCTGTTTTGGTGCTGTATTACGGGGTGGGTCATTGGAACTCCTGGTTCAGTGCCATGATCTATCTGGACGACCGCAACAAAGAGCCGCTTCAGCTGGTAATCCGCCAGATTCTAATTCTGAGCAGCATGTCGGACCTTGGGGAAGCGGATGCGGAGCTGCTTGCAACAACCATTAAATATGCCACCATCGTGGTGGCTACGGTTCCCATACTTTTACTTTATCCTTTCCTTCAAAAATACTTTGTAAAGGGAATGATGGTTGGCGCAGTGAAAGGGTAGTGGGCACAGGGGGCGAGGAAGCAAGGTGCAGGGAACAGAGGGCGAGGAAGCCAGTGTAAGGAAGCAAGGTGCAGGGAAGCAAGGTGCAGGGAACGAAGAACAGTGGACAAGGTACAGAGGACAAGGAAACAAGGAACAGGGAGGAAGGAATAAGCATTGGACGGAATATGGGAAAAAAGTTTTACGTATAACGGGAAGTCTTTTACGCTGGATGCCTCACACATCCTTCTTGATGCAGGACTTAAAGCAGGACCTAAAAAAGAGGCGCGGGAGAGATCGCCCTATTTGTTTTCCAGCTTTGAAGAAATTCTGAAGGAAGGGGCTTTAAAGGACGGTACCCGGGAGCGGCCCATGACCGTTTACATTGCCCCTTCGGTTTACTGGATTAAAGAAGCTGGGGATCAGGAGACAGTAAGAGCCCGGGAGGGAAGCTTCCTGCCCTATGAAAAGGAAATACGCTGTGAATGGCTTAGTCTGGAAGGACTGGGGGAAAGCCCCCGTGAGGTTGTGCTGGCGGCCGACAAGGGGCAGGCCCATGGCTGTATAGGCAATTATACTATGTTTCATTTTATTGGAGACGGCCTGCACCTTAAAAACCTTACCATAGGCAACTACTGCAACGTGGATTTGGTGTATGACAGGGATCCTGCGCTTTCAAGGAAGAAGCGCACTCCTGTTATTACACAGGCGCAGCTCGGTGATGTGGAAGGCGATTTCTTTTTTGCGGAGGATTGCCATTTTATCAGCCGTTTGAACCTCTATCCCATCTGCGGCGCAAAGCGAAGTCTTTATGCCCGGTGCCATTTTGAGTGTACCGATGATGCTCTTAACGGAAATGCGGTGTATCAGGAATGTGATTTTGATTTTTACGGAGGCCGTCCCTTATCCGGCACAGATGGAACGGGTTGTGCGTTTTTAGGCTGTCGTTTCCGGATTATTCCCTCCGAAAAGACGACGGAACCGGAAATGTATTTTATTAAGAATGAAGGCAGCGTAACTTTAGTCAACTGTGATTTCGAAGCGGACAGGAAGGTTAAGATAGGCTGGAAAAAATATCACGATGGTACCGTAAAATGCTATGATTATCAGAGCCGTTTTAACGGAAAAAACTTTTCCATCGGAACACCGGGCCGGGAAACCGTTTCCCTTGAAGGGACAGTGGCTTTAAGAGCCTATATGGCGGCAAAGGATGGGGTTAGCCTGTACAATACCTGGAATTTGCTTTGCGGTAATGACGGCTGGGATCCTCTGGATGTAAAGGAAGCCGTCAGGATGGTTTCATCGGACCTTCTGAGAATACCGACTCAGCTTCTTCTGGACAAAAAACAGCTGGTAATGGAAAGCGGCAGGGATACTTGTACGATTACGGCAAGGGCCTTTTATTTTTATAACGAAGAGGCTGATTGTGATAAGCTGCTGTGGAGCGTTGAAGAGGGCGGAGACGCTTATCTGGAAATAGACTCTGTGGATGCCCATACGGTTAGGCTGAAAGGTAAAAATACCCAACAGATCCCCCGAAATGTTCTTCTCACCGCGCACACGGAAGGGGGTCTTTCTGCTTCCGCAGCAATTGTGATAAAGCCTTTTGAAACTCCGGCGCCTTTACTAAAAGGCCTGCCCAAAATAGAAAATGAGTACGGAAAGCTTGTGCTTCGGTATGAGCTGGAAGTAAAAGAAGGCAAGGATTACGCGGATTGCTCGGAAATAACCTGGTTTAGAAGACTCAGCGGCAGTGAAGGAGAGAGCAGAAAGGTGTCTGCTGGCCGGGAGGGAATGTGCAACCGGAGCTATGAACTCAACGACGACGACCTTGACGGGATGATTATGGCCCGAATTGTGCCTAAGACAAGCAGCAGCAGGCCAGGAGAGCCTGTCTGTGTGTCCTTTGGAAGAAATATTGAAAGAGCCGATATAGCGGTTCATGACAGAGTATGGACAGACTTTTCCACTCTTCCACTGGAACAGCAGCCGGAGGCTTTGCCAGGTTATTGGCTTTTGGATTTTTATGAGCCTGTGGATAAAAGCGGTTTCGGTGAGTGGCGAAAGTGGATATCCGTTCTTCCGAAGAGGGCATGGGGCTATGGGGAACTGGGCAATGGCTGTGTAGGAAAGGGTTTATACCCGGTAACACAGGGGACCCGCCTGTTCTATGTTCCAAGACTCCAAAGCAGTATGGGCATGAAGGTAAAGCTTACGGCTGATCCGGCAAAAACTGCCGGACAGGGCTTCGGGAGTGCGGGCCAATACATGGATGTATGCGTAAAATTCCATGTCCCATCCATGACAGGCTACGCTCTTCGCATTAAAAGAACCGTGGAAGCATCTGACGCAGTAGCCATGTTTCTGGTCAGCTATAAAGACGGGACGGCCGCACCTGTTTCAGAACAGGTAATGACCGGCTGCTTCCGGACAGGCTTTCAGGTAGAGCTGCAGGCTGAACCGGGAAAGTTAAGTGTACGGGCTTATACGAAAGACAATAGGCCTTGTGGATGGGAAGAAGCAAGCGCGGTGAAGCTGGAGGCACAGGTACCCTTTTTACCCTTCACCGGGTTTGGCGTGGTGCACACGGGGACCAGCGGTGACGGGGGATGGCAGAATACGGTTATGCTTCATGAAATGGAAATAGCATTTGACAATGTACAACAAACCGTATAATGTAGCGGAAAGAAAAACGGGTCAAATTTACCATTCAATCCGGACAACTTCGCTTGAGGCTCTGATGGTAGGGATAAGCCCATCAGCAACAAGCCGCCTATTCTCATAACCAATGCTGTCCCAATTATTAAGATAACCGGAAATACGTTTTATGTGTTCCGGCAAACAGCTTCGGTGCTCATATCGGCAATCGCTTTCGCCAGCGGTTGCCGTTTTGTGTTTAATTCTTAAAGGGTTTGAGGAGGTTCCCAAACAAGCAGCTTTTCGTGACTGTATCCACAGTCACATTTTTGTCGTTTAGTAAAATCCCCAAAACAGCAAAAAATGAGTATAATTATAAGAAACTCTAATATTAAAAATGATAAAAATATAAATTCAGTAGTGCTGAAACTATTCACCCAATCAAAACGAATATATAGGTAAGAGGACAAGTAAAGGGAAATGTGATTTTGAATGAGGAAATGCGGTTGATTCGCAAGATACAAAGAACCGGCAATAGAGAGGCCGCTAATATATTAATATGCAATTATTATGATGAAATTTATAGATATGTTTACAAGCAAACCTCTAATAAACACACCTCTATGGATTTAACACAGAATATTTTTATATCCATGCTTAAATCAATTTCTAACTATAATGGAAAACAAGCAGGCTTTCGTACCTGGCTGTACCGAATTGCAACAAATAAAACTATTGATTATCTCCGTAGGCGTACGGCAGAAGGAAAACACATTCTTGATATTGAAGCTATTGATATTTCCGACGAAGCAGAATTTACACGGCAAATAGAAATCAAAGATTTGTTATCACGATTGCAGGACTATATAAATTCTTTGGAAATCGAATTACAACAAATTTTTAGACTAAAGTTCTTTGGTGATTATACCTTTACACAGATCGCGGCTCTTCTGTCGCTATCGGAATCAACGGTAAAATCAAAATATTATCGCTTACTGAAAACACTTAGACAGGAGTTTAAGGATGAAAATTATTGAGCCTTCCCAATACGAAAAGGATAAAGAGATTGATGCTATTTTATCTAAGGGGCTGTCAAAGCCTAAGAGCCTTTGGGGGTATCTAAGCAACATATACAGCGCACTTGGATTTAGATATATTTTTTTAGATATGGCTTTTCCAATAGTAATGTCCGTCATTGCGATGATTGGCTTTATTGTACTATATCCTCTAGCCTTGAAACAGCACATATACGCCACGCTATTTGCAATAGCTCCAATGTTCTTTATCTTTATTGTGCTGTTTACCGAAAAAATGGAGCAGGTTAACGGTTTATTCGAATTAAAAATGACCTATAAATATACCATACAGCAGATTGCCGCATTTCGTATACTGTGTTTCTCGCTTTTGGGTACAGTGCTTTGTACCTTTATAAGCCTGTATTTAAGTCAATTATTAGTTGTATATAGCTTTTTCAGAGCATTCTCCCTTTCTCTTTGTGCATTGTTCCTGTGGGCATATTTAACTTTATTTATTATGCGGCATTTCAATTGGAAATGGTTTCACCTTTTTGTTGTGCTGCCTTGGATTATGACTGGCTTTATGCCAATAGGGCTTTTAGGAAATAATTGGGAGGTTTTTCTATCCCAAATACCTGTTGCTGTAACTATGTTTGCCGCTGCAATTGCGTGTGCGTTATTTCTTATGGAAATAAAAAAACTTATAAATACTCATAAAAGAGAGGTTGCATATTATGTTGGCTATTAATAATGTAACAAAAAAATACGGTAATTTTACCGCCCTTGAAGATATAACGATTGAGTTTACAAGTGGTGTTTACGGCCTGCTTGCACCAAACGGTGCAGGAAAAACCACTTTAATAAAAATGCTTACGACTCTGCTTTTTCCTACAAAAGGTGAGATATTGTGGGGCGGCAGCGAAATTACCAAATTGGACGAAGAATATCGAGGTATTGTCGGATACCTGCCTCAGGAGTTTGGATACTATAAAAATCAATCTCCCCGCCAATTTCTAAACTATCTGGCGGCACTAAAGGGAATTGACCGAGCAACCGCAAAACGCAAGACGGAGGAGCTTTTGGAGCTTGTTTCACTTAGCGAAGTTATTGATAAAAAAATGCGGAAGTTTTCTGGTGGTATGATTCAGAGGGTAGGCATTGCACAGGCCATGTTAAATGAACCTAAGATATTAATACTGGATGAGCCAACAGCAGGACTTGACCCAAAGGAACGGGTGCGTTTTCGCAATTTAATCTCTGCTCTTTCAAAAGACCGTATTGTTATTCTTTCTACGCATATTGTTTCCGATATTGAAACAATTGCAAACCATGTAATTATGTTCAAAGATCATAAGTTGCTTTGCAACGATTCCCCCGTCAACATTTGCAATACTTTACACGGAAAGGTATATGAAACATGGGAAATTGAAACGGTTACACAACCGCATCTTCTGTTGACGCAACGGCAGGAGGATGGGCATACTCTTGTGCGGTTTGCCTGCGATACGGAATACACAGGCGCTGCAAAGCCGGTCGTTCCAAATCTGGAGGACGTATTTTTATATGCCTACCGTGATGAGGTGTCTTAATGGCTGTTTATAGGTATGAGATTAAGAAATTGCTTTCATCCGTGTCTGTATGGGGATTTATAGCCATATGCCTTATGTTTAACCTATTCCTGGTGATAAACAGCTCCGGCGATAAATATGCTGATTTTATCGGTGCTATTTCAAGTGATACAGGGAACATACTTAACCAATCTTTTTATGCGAGCCTTTCTCAATTAAAAATAAGTGATGAACAGACGGAATTATTGGAACAGCTTAAATCTGACACTGACAATGTAACTGATGTGTTTGACGATTACGACACAAAGGAAATTGGTGAACGGTACATTGCCGCATCAGGGGCAACAGGCCGCTTTGCTGAGAATATACGACAAAAGTATATGCTATTGCAAAATGTAGTCAATGAAAAAGGGGAGAAAAACGAAAGTCAGACGCTTTATTTTGCCGGAGCTACATATACACGACATCAACAGCTATTTAATAGCTTGATAGGATGGCTTCTTATCGAGGGCATACTCATCTCGGTCCTTTTGGTTTTTCTTTCAGTGGGATATGAACGAACCCAGAGGACGGAAGCTATTGTCTATTCTGCGAAAAAGGGCCGCAAGGTCCTCCTTACGAAAATTTCAGCATCTATTTCAGTGGGGCTTAGCGCATATATGCTATTGACTTTATTTACTTTGCTTATCTATTTCATTTCGAATGATTACGGGGATATTTGGAACAGTAATGTATCAAGCCTGTTTAATTACAGATATGACCTTATAGCCGGGTACAGGCCGTTTGTAACATGGCATAGCTTTAGCGTCGCGGCTTATTTAATTGCAATGCTTGGAATAAGTACAAGTCTAATTCTATGTTTTTCATTTATGGCTTTTGGTATAGCGCTAATTATAGACAATCATTATATAGGTTTTCTGGTTTACCTTGCAATGAATGCAACTATTGTTGCACTGCCGATGCAAATTCCACAAACACTGACTGCGGGATTGTATGTAAGATATTATTCCATGCTTACGCCTGTTTGGTTATGGTTGAAACATAGCATATGGTTTACAGACGGTGATGTAGATATACTTTGGCCCCACTTTGAAACATTGGGAATATCTGTTTCACTTTTAGCTTTAATGATTTTCTCTATGCTTTCCAATACTTATTTTAGAAAGAGAGATTTGACATGAAAATTGTTTTATATGAAATGAAGAAAATTTGGAACATAAAACTACTTTTAATTATTACAGGGCTTTGTGTTCTATTCTTTTTTATGTTTATGCACTTTTATATAAAGCACTTTCCCAATGGGCATCCTGAAACGGAAGAAATTGATTATAGCATCCAAATGATAAAGCAGTATGGCACTACATTGGAACCGGAAGAATATAAAGAATTCATTGTAAAAGCTTATGGAGAAATAAGTTCTCAAATGGAAGCATATATCAAAAATAATGCAGTCTTTTCTGCGGCAGGAATATATACCTTAGCGGATTTTGAAAAAGTATATCAAAAAAGTGAAACTACGCAACTTGAGGACAATGCTATAAAAATACTGTTAGGAGAGGAATCCGATTTTCTCCTTTTTAAACTGCAGGCTCTTAACTCTATTGAGGAAGCTTATCATGCCGATTTTAATTATACCCTTCATACCTTAAATGAAAAAGAACAGTTGCGACTTACAAAAATTCAATATACAGGAAAATATAATAATATTAATAACATAATGAGCGGATGGGTAATTGAGAATACCGTCATGTACACAATGTGTTTTTCTGTATTAGTGATATTGGCGGTATTAGTGCTTATTGCCCCAATCATAATTACGGATCGCACCCAAAACATATACCTTTTACAATACACTTCAAAGAATGGAAGGAAAATTTTCAATCAACAGTTTGCCGCTGTTATTCTATCAGCATTTTTTCTGACCAGCGCCTTAATTTTTATTTTCGGAGCAATTTACAGTCTAAATGGAACAAAGCTATTTGTGAATAACGGTCTTATATCTTTTATTGGTTTCAACGAGTTTTGGTTTGATATAACCTACGGGCAGTATATTTTGCTTTGCGTTATGCTTCTTTATTTGCTATGTTTAGGAACAGCCAGTATTGCCTTTGTACTCTCCAGGTATAGCTCTAATATCATCAGCTTGATACTAAAACTAATCCCTGCTTTTGCTGCTCTTTGGGCATTATGTTTTGGGGTTTTCTGTGGCACTTTCGGTTCAGGTAATCCTTTATATAGGCAAACAAAGATCTTTGGAATAGAGCCTATTGTTTGCAGTCTTTTATTCGCAGCAGGGTTAGCTGCTTCTTTTTATATTTTGCATAGAGAGAAAAAAATTGATATTCTTTAATATTATTTATGATAGCAAAAAGTAAACTGGAATACGACGCGTCCTTCTGCGCAAATAAAACCCTCTACTATAACACCAGACTTTGATAGGGTGATATTATGGTGCAATAGAATGGTGGTGAGAAAATGAACACTTACAAGACATCCGAAATTGCACATAGCATAGGGATCCATCCCAATACCGTGCGTCTTTATGAAGAACTTGAACTAATTCCCAAACCGGCGTAAAAAAAATGGCTACCGTGTCTTTACAGATTTTCATATAGAGCAGATTAAATTTGCGAGAATTGCTCTAAAGGTTGAAGTTCTGCAAAATGGCCTGAGAAAGCAGGTAATTGTTATTATTAAGACCTCCGTGCTTGGGAATTTTAGCAAGGCAATTTGCTTGACGGAATATTATCTGCAACAGATTAGAATTGAGCAAAGAAATGCCGAAGAAGCCATAGTGATTACTAAAAAATTGTTATCAGGTGACAGGCAGGAAATATACACTACGTTTTTAACCAGAAAAGAAGCAGCCGATTATCTGCAAATATCAATAGACACTTTAAGAAATTGGGAAATGAACGGCTTGCTTACAGTAAAGCGAAAACAAAATGGTTATCGCGCTTAT